>NZ_JASCPM010000006.1:0-161291 GCF_029960215.1 Pseudomonas sp. PS01301
GACCGCTTACACCGCCGCCGCGGCTGGCGCCGCTGCTACTGGGGATCGCGGTGTGTAGCAGCGGCGCAAGCCGCGTCCGGGGGTGGCGCGGTGGGTTAGGTGAAATGCGTATACTGCTACAGGGAATCGCGTTCGAGGAGGTGGGCGATGCGGCCGACCAGGTCGCCCATGCGGAAGGGTTTGATGACCAGGTCCATGCCCTCGGCGAGGAAGGTCTGCAGGTCCAGGGCGTTTTCGGCGTAGCCGGTCATGAACAGCACGGGCAGCTCGGGGCGCATGTCGCGGGCAGCGTCGGCGAGGACGCGGCCGTTCATTTGCGGCAAGCCCACATCGGTCAGCAGCAGCTGGATCGACGGGTCGGTACGCAGGGCTTCCAAGGCATCCAGCGCGCTGTCCACCTCGGTGCAGCGATAGCCCGCATCGGTCAGCGCCTCGACCACGAACATCCGTACCGACGCCATGTCTTCCACGATCAACAGGTGCTCACCCTTGCCGCGATTCTCCAACTGCACCGGTTCGCTGGGCAGCGGCAGCAGCGCCAGGCCGGCCGGAAGCATCAAGGTGACCTCGGTGCCATGGCCGAGCAGACTGCGAATCCTCACATCACCGCCAGACTGCCGGGCAAAGCCGTAGATCGTCGACAGGCCCAACCCCGTGCCCTTGCCGACCGCCTTGGTGGTGAAAAACGGATCGAAGACCTTGTCGATGATGCTGTGATCGATCCCCGTACCGTCGTCGCGCACCGACAGCACCACGTAGTCGCCGTCGGCCAGGCGCGTGTCGCCTCGCGAATAGGCAGCGAAGGTCGACAGGCGGATATTGCCGCCTTCGGGCAGCGCATCGCGGGCGTTGATCACCAAGTTCAACACGGCGTTTTCGAACTGGATCGGATCGACCATGGCAATCGCCGCGCTGTCGGTCAGGTCCAGGCTCAAGGTGATCCGCTCGCCGATGGTGCGGCGCAGCAGGTCTTCCAATGAATGCACGTGCTGATTGATCGCGATCGGCCGGGTGTCCAGCGGCTGCTGTCGGGCGAAGGCAAGCATGCGGTGGGTGAGGGCGGCGGCGTTGGTGGCCGACTGCAGCGCCGCGTCGGCGTAGCGGGACACGGTCTTGTCGACGCTGGCTGTGGCACCGGCTGGCTCCACACGCTTCTTGATGAGTTCCAGCGCCGTGATGATACCGGTCAGCAGGTTGTTGAAGTCGTGGGCGATGCCACCGGTGAGCTTGCCCAGGGCGTCCATCTTCTGCACCTGCAGCAGCTGGGTTTCGGTGCGTGCCCGCTCCGCCACTTCCTGGGCCAGCAAGGTCTGGGCGTCGGCCAACTGGATCTGTTGTTGACGCTCGCGCTGGCGATGCTCGGTCACGTCCTCGATGAACACCAGGCTGTGCCCAGGGGCGCGGTAGGGCGAAACCTGCCATTCGGTTTCACGCAGCTGTTCGTCGACCTTGAGGGTCAGGTTGCCGCGCCAGCGTTCGCCCTTGCTCAAGCGCACTTGCAGATCGTCCAGCACCGATTCCTGGCCCGCAGCCAATTGCGCCTGCAGGCTGGTCAGGGAGACCGGCGTGGGCAGGAGCTGGGAGAAGGCATGGTTGCACTCGATCACCTGCAACTGCTCGTCGATCACCGCGATGGGGGCAGCGATGTTGGCGAAAATCTCGCGAAAACGTGCCTCGCTTTCGCGCAGCGCGTTTTCCGTATCGCGCACGCGCAACAGCGTGCGCAGCGTCGCCAGCAGCACGTCAGCATCGACCGGATGAATCAGGTAGGCGTCGGCACCGGCTTCCAGCCCGGTGATGATGTCGCCAGTCTGGATCGAGGCCGCCGAGACATGGATGATCGGCAGCAAGGCCGTGGCCGGTTTGGCGCGCAGCAAGCGGACGATGTCGAAACCGCTCATGTCCGGCAGGTTGACGTCCAGGATCAGCGCATCCAGCGGCTCGCTTGCGATGAGCGCCAGGCCATCGCCACCGGTGCCGGCTTCCAGAATGGTGATGTCGTGCTGCTCCAATCGGCGCCGCAAGGCGTAGCGCGTGGCGCTGTTGTCGTCGACGATGAGGACGCGCACTTCAGGTGTCATGGCCAGGCTCCGGCGCGATGGCCAACGGAATGATCACAAAGAATGTCGAACCCACGCCGGGACTGCTCTCAACGCCCACCGTGCCACCCAGCAGCTCGGCAAAGCGCTTGCACAGCGACAGGCCCAGGCCCGTACCGCGCAGGCGCTTCTGCACTGGCGAATCGATCTGGGCGAAGTCCTCGAACAGGGTGCCATGCAGCTCTGCGGGAATGCCGATACCGGTATCGGTCACGGCGAAGCGGACCTGCGACGGTGATTCCAGTTTGGCCGATACCCGCACTTCGCCCGCGAGGGTGAACTTCAGCGAGTTGGAAATGAAGTTGCGCAGGATCTGCGCCAGCTTCTTGTCATCGGTGTACAGCCTTGGCAACCCAGCAGGCTCTTCGAAAATCAGGTCCACAGCGCTGGCGTTGACGATCGGTCGGAACATGCCGCGCAACGCCGAGAACAGATCGAACATGTCGAACCAGGCGGGCGAGATGGTGATCCGCCCGGCCTCGATCTTGGCCAGATCGAGCAGGTCATCGACCATGTCGCTGAGTTCCTGCGCAGCGTTGGTGATGAAACTCACCTGTTTCTGCTGTTCCGGCGCCAAGGGGCCGTCCAGCTCATCGGCAAGCAGACCGGTGATGCTCAGGATCGAACCCAGCGGCGTGCGGAACTCGTGGCTCATGTACGACAGGAAGCGGCTCTTGAGGTCCGAAGCCTGGCGCAGTTCTTCGGCTTGGCCGTCGAGTTCGCCGTACAGCGCCAGCACGCCCTGGTTGGTCTCATCCAGTTCTTCGCGCAGGGCTTGTGCTTCGGCACGCAACTGGGCGATCAGGGCCGCGCTGGCCTGGGCGTCCAGTTCGAGGGGTTCAGACATGGGCGGGCTCCAGAGCGATAACCAATACGGTGATGTCGTCACGACCGCGACAGAAGTCGCGGTACAGCACTGACGCGATTATGGCGGGATGCAGGTGGATCAGGCCGGGGTAGTCCGTCATGTTCCAGCGTGACTGCAGGCCATCGCTGTACAGGATCAGCACCTGCTGGCTGGCGTCATCGAAGGTGAAGGTCTGCGCGCGCCGGAACTGCGCGCCGACGATCCCGGGATGGGAAGCCAGCCCTCGGCTCTTGCCGGGCGCGACCAGCGTAGCGCCGATGTTGCCGATGCCGGCGAAACGCAACTGAGCCGAGTCGTAATCGAACTGGGCCACGGCCGCCGCCCCACCACGGGTGCCGTTCATGGCCTGATGCAACTCATCGAGCACCTGCTCGGGCCGTGCGAACGGCGCCTGTGCGAATGCCTGGCAGCCTGCACGGGCAGCCTTTTCGGCTTCCTCGCCATGCCCCAGGCCATCCACCACCAGTGCGCTGATGCCTTCGCCGGCGAAGGCTACCTGCCAGGCGTCGCCGCAGGCCGGATCATCGTGCAGCGAGCGTTGGGTCACGCCCAGGCGCAGGTCGGCTTGGGTGTCGCGCTTGCGGTACAGCCGTGCCAGCACCACCGAACCGCGCGCGTCGCTGTAGACGTCGAAGACTTCCGATTGCCGCGCCAGAGCACCGAGGCCGATGCCTTGGGTACCGCGCGTGGAGAAGCCGTCGGCCAGGCATTCCTGCAGCTCGAAGCCTGTACCGCGATCCAGCGCCAGCAGTTCCACGCCCGGCGAGGTGGGATGGGGCAGGGCACGCAGGTGCAACTCGCCATGGCCTGCATGCTTGAGGACATTGCTGGCCAGCTCGGTCGCGACCAGCGCCACGCGGCCGCAGTCGGTTTCATCCAGGCCCTGGGCCTGCGCCATCTGCTGCGCGGCGCGGCGGGCTTCGCCGACCTGGCTGGAGTCCTGCAGCGCGATCACCTGAGTGATGGCGCTGCGCAAGGTCAGGTCCATCGGGTAATCGTCACGCGAGTGCCTTGGCCGGGCGCGGTGTCCAGTTCGAATTCTTCCACCAGCCGCCGTGCGCCAGTCAGACCCAGACCCAGGCCATTGCCGGAGGTCCAGCCGTCGGTCAGGGCCAGCTTGAGGTCGGGAATGCCCGGCCCTTCGTCACGGAAGGTCAGGCGCAGGCCTTTGCGTACGCCGTCGTCGAGAATCTGCCAGTCCATGTCGCCACCACCGCCATAGACCACGGTGTTGCGTGCCAGCTCGCTGACCGCGGTCACCAACTTGGTCAGGTCGATCAGACGCATGCCGCAGTCCTGGGCCAGCTTGCGCGCGGTCTGGCGAGCCAGCACCACGTCCTGTTCCAGGCGAACCGGTTGGCTGCCGCTGCTTTCGACGTTCATGAGCCGTTCACTCGGGCCTGCAGCAGGCGCATGCCGCGCTCCACGTTGAGCGCGGTGCTGACGCCGGGCAGGTTCATGCCCAGCTCGACCAGGGTGATGGCCACGGCAGGCTGCATGCCGACCAGGACGGTCTCGGCGTCCATGATCCGCGACAGACCGGAGATGGTGCCGATCATGCGGCCGATGAACGAGTCGACCATGTCCAGCGCCGAGATATCGATCAGCACGCCACGGGCGGACGTCTTGCTGATCTTCTCCGCAAGGTCATCCTGCAAGGTCATTGCCAGCTGATCGTGCATGTCGACCTGGATGGTCACCAGCAGGTACGGCCCCATCTGCAATATAGGGATGCGTTCCATGGCCTCAGACCGCCTTGCTGACGGTCAGATTCAGGCGGCGCAAGGCCAGCGCCAGGGCGTCGGCGAGGTTGGCCTTGGTGACCACACCTTGCAGGTCCAGGCCCAGATGAACGATGGTCTGTGCGATCTGCGGACGCACGCCGCTGATGATGCAATCGGCGCCCATCAGGCGAATGGCAGTAACTGTCTTGAGCAGATGCTGGGCCACCAGGGTGTCCACGGTCGGCACACCGGTGATGTCGATGATGGCGATTTCCGAACCGGTGTCGACGATGCGCTGCAGCAGCGACTCCATCACCACCTGGGTACGTTGCGAATCGAGCGTGCCGATCATCGGCAGCGCCAGTACACCTTCCCACAGCTTCACCACCGGGGTGGAAAGCTCGAGCAGTTCTTCCTGCTGACGCTTGATGACCATCTCGCGCGACTTCTGGAAGGTGCGGATGGTGTGCATGCCCAGGCCGTCCAGCAGGTCGGAGACCAGCAGCACCTGCTCGGCCAGTTCTGTCGGCTGGTTGGCGTACGTCGTTTGCAGCACGGCAAACAGCGGACGCTTGAGAGCAAAGATGAAATGCGCGGTCTGGTGCGAATCGTGGCCCAGCAAGGCCCGGCTGTGGGACAGCTTTTCCAGCACCTGACGCACGTCGGCCCATTGGCTGCCAGCAATGTTGTGGGTCTGGCTGGTTTCCAGGGCAATGATCAACTGGCTCAGCAGTTCGCTGCTCTGTTGTTGAAGGTCGGCTTCCTTGATGTTGCGCGTCGCACCGCTGGCTTCGAGGCCTGCGAGCCATTGCTCGACGATGGCGTTTTGTTGGGATTTGAAAGCGTCAACGGTTTGCGTGTTCAGCGCGGCCATGCAGGAACTCCTGTACAGAGAGGGGGCAAGATAGCGTAATGATGGCGGATTATCTGCTAAACGCCAGACCCCGTCGATGACCATCGCCACGCACCGAAGCGTGTCGCTCTGGCCCGCAACGAACGAGGGGCGCCTAGCTGGCCAGCGAGATGATCACGGGCGCGGGGAGTGGCGGCAGACCATAGGCCGCGCGCGCCGTATCGCAAGCCGGGTTGTGTTCGCCGTGCTCCCATGAAGCCTCGAACTCGCGGCAGGTGCTGGAGCGCTGGGCGTACATCGAACAGCTGACGCCGGGTTTGCCCACTTCACCGACGAGAGCGGTGCAACGCGAAGGCTTGACGTCCGTGCCGAGCATCGCTACTCGGTTGTGGGTGACCTGAATGACGCGCTCGTCGGGCACCGGGCCGCCTGCGGACTGGCATTCGCCCCAATAGAAGGACACACGGAAATGCGCGCAGCAGGCGCCGCACTCAAGGCAGGGATTGACTCTGGACATGTTGGCTCGGGAGGGGAGGCGACAGCGTTATTGGGGACCGCGACCACGCCGCCATTCTAGTGCTGCCGCGGCCTTTGTGAAGGGGGGCCGCGAGGTATATTTCACGGGCGCTGCGCAGCCTGTGAATGCACCAAAGGGACGACGTGTTCGCGCTGTCATCACACAACACCCTGATATATGATCGGTTTTCCATTTGCCGCCACGATTGCCCCTCCATGAGCAACGACACCGTCACCGCCGACATCACTCGCCGCAGGCCAGGCAACCTGGCCCAGAGCCTGGTGGACGATGTCTGCAGGATGATCAGCCAGGGCGTGGTCAAGCCCGGTGACAAGCTGCCCACCGAGCTGGAATTGATGGCGGTGGGTGGGGTCAGTCGGGCCACGGTGCGTGAGGCGCTGTCGCGGCTGCAGGTGTCGGGCATCGTCGAAACCCGCCGCGGGATCGGCACCTTCGTGCTCAACGTGCCGGGCTCGACCGTGTCGCGCCTGGACCCTGCCACCATCGTCACTTTGCAGGACGTCATCGCCATTCTTGATGTGCGCATCAGCTTCGAGATCGAAGCAGCGGGGCTGGCGGCGTTGCGTCGCACCGATGCACAGCTGGCGAGCATCGAAGAAGCAGTCAAGCGTTTCGAGCAGGCCAGCGACACCAGCGGTTCCATCGTCGCCGACTTCCAGTTCCACTTGCAGATCGCGCAAGCGTCCAACAATCGTTACTTCGTCGACATCATCACCCACTTCGGCACCAGCATGTTTCCTCGGGCGCGCCTGGACACGGTGGCCATCGCTCGGCTGGACCGGCAGCAGAAGCACGAGCGACTGGTGCGCGAGCACGCGCATATCTTCGATGCAGTCGCCCGTGGCGACTATGATGCGGCGCGGGCGGCCATGCGCATTCACCTCGCCAACAGCCGGGCGCGGGTGGTCAAGGCTCACGAAGAGGTGTCGATCTGACGGTTTCCGCGCAGTAGTACGATGACTCCCTGCCGACATCGCTACATCTTTGGAAATAATTCATCTTCGAGGTATGGATATCAGTAGCGTTGTACGATAACGTAACTGCAGTACCGGCGCAGACCGGTGTCCCCTAATAATTCCAACGTCCAGGGTGCTGCAACCATGATTATCCGCGCGATGTCCTTCCGCTGTTGTCCGACTTCTTCCGTTTTTCAGACGCCCAGTACAGTCTTTAGCTGACTGCGCAAGATCTGAACCACCCGGCTACCTACCTTCTACCCTCATAAAAATAACTCGTGGGAGTACCTTCGCATGCCAGCGACGAAGAAGACGCACGTGCGCTACATGATCCTGTTTCTGTTGTTCGTGGTGACCACCCTGAACTACGCGGATCGCGCCACCATTTCCATCGCCGGTGCCAGTCTGCAGAAAGACCTGGGCATCGACGCCGTGACCCTCGGCTACATCTTTTCCGCGTTCGGTTGGGCTTACGTCCTGCTGCAGATCCCCGGTGGTTGGCTGCTCGACCGCTTCGGCTCGAAGAAGGTCTATGCCTGGAGCATTTTCACCTGGTCGCTGTTCACCGTGCTGCAGGGTTTCGTCGGCTACCTGCCGATGGCCAACGCGGTGATCGCGCTGTTCATGCTGCGCTTTCTGGTGGGTGCCGCCGAGGCGCCGTCCTTCCCCGGCAACGCGCGCATCGTAGCCGCCTGGTTCCCGACCGCCGAGCGCGGCACGGCATCGGCCATCTTCAACTCGGCGCAGTACTTCGCGACCGTGCTGTTCGCTCCGCTGATGGGCTGGATCGTTCATTCCTGGGGCTGGGAGCATGTCTTCGTGGTCATGGGCGGCCTGGGCATCCTGTTCTCGGCGGTGTGGCTCAAGTACATCCACAACCCCAAGGAACACCCAAGCATCAGCGCCGAAGAGCTGGACTTCATCGAGAAGAACGGCGGGCTGGTCGACATGGACCAGGCCAAGGGCGGCAAGTCCAAACCCAAGTGGAACTACATTCGCCAACTGCTCACCACCCGCATGATGCTGGGCGTGTACCTGGGGCAGTTCTGCATCAACGGCATCACCTACTTCTTCCTGACCTGGTTCCCGGTGTACCTGGTTCAGGAGCGCGGCATGACCATTCTCAAGGCGGGCTTCATCGCCTCGCTGCCGGCCATCTGCGGTTTCATCGGCGGCGTGCTGGGCGGGGTGATCTCCGACAGTCTGCTGCGTCGCGGTCATTCGCTGACCTTCGCGCGCAAGACGCCGATCGTGTGCGGCTTGATGCTGTCGACCACCATGGTCATCTGCAACTATGTGCAGGCCGAATGGATGGTGGTGGCGTTCATGGCCCTGGCGTTCTTCGGCAAGGGCGTGGGCGCGCTGGGCTGGGCCGTGGTGTCCGACACCTCGCCCAAGCAGATCGCCGGGATCAGTGGCGGGCTGTTCAACATGTTCGGCAACGTGGCCTCCATCACCACGCCGATCGTGATCGGCTACATCATCAGCGCCACCGGCTCGTTCAAGTACGCGCTGGTGTATGTCGGCGCCAACGCCCTGGTCGCGGTGTTCAGCTACCTGGTGATCGTCGGCCCGATCAAGCGTGTGGTATTGCGCGAAGAGAACGGCGATCCGATCGTCGACGATGCACCGCAGCTGACCGGCGCGCGCCCCTGAAGCGTCTGCAGCCAACGACAAGACCGCGGCCGGCAGTGCCGGCACGCGGCTCTCGATTCAGCCTGAGTTGATTGGAAGGGCCAAGCCATGCAATTGATCGAACATTCCGATTCTCCCCGCTACGTGCGCCTGCACGCAGACGACAACGTCGTGGTCGTGGTCAACGATCAGGGCGTGGCCGAAGGCAGTCGCTTTCCCGATGGCCTGACCGTCGTCGAAGGTGTGCCGCAAAGCCACAAGGTCGCAACCGTCGACATCGCCGAAGGCGGCACGGTGGTGCGCTACGGGCAGATCATCGGCTACGCGCTGGAACCCATTCGCCAAGGCAGTTGGGTCAAGGAAAGCCAACTGGCGATGCCGTCGGCACCGCCGCTGGACAGCCTGCCGATGTCCAACGCGGTGCCGGCTGCGCTGCCACCGCTCGATGGCTTCACCTTCCAGGGTTATCGCAACGCCGACGGTACCGTCGGTACCCGCAACATTCTCGGGATCACTACCACGGTGCAGTGCGTGACCGGCGTGCTGGACCATGCCGTGAAACGTATCCGTGAAGAGCTGTTGCCCAAGTATCCCCACGTCGATGACGTGGTAGCCCTGACGCACAGCTATGGCTGTGGCGTGGCAATCAATGCACGCGACGCCTACATTCCGATTCGCACCGTACGCAATCTGGCACGCAACCCCAACCTGGGCGGCGAGGCACTGGTGATCGGTCTGGGCTGCGAGAAATTGCAGGCCGGGCAGGTGATGCACGAAGACGATCCCTCGGTGGACCTGAGCGAGCCATGGCTGTACCGCTTGCAGGATTCGGGTCATGGCTTCGGGGAAATGGTCGAGCAGATCATGGCCCTGGCCGAGACCCGCCTGGCCAAGCTCGACCTGCGTCGCCGCGAAACCGTGCCCGCCAGCGAGCTGATTCTGGGCATGCAGTGTGGCGGCAGCGACGCCTTCTCCGGCATCACCGCCAATCCGGCGTTGGGATTCGCCTCGGACCTGTTGATTCGGGCCGGTGCCACGGTGATGTTCTCCGAGGTCACCGAAGTGCGCGATGCCATCTATATGCTGACTTCGCGGGCCGAAACCCACGAAGTGGCGACCGAGCTGGTGCGCGAAATGGACTGGTACGACAACTACCTGGAGCGCGGCGCTGCGGACCGCAGTGCCAATACCACGCCGGGCAACAAGAAAGGCGGGTTGTCGAACATCGTCGAGAAATCTCTGGGCTCGATCGTCAAGTCCGGCAGCAGCGCGATCAACGGCGTGCTCGGCCCGGGCGAGCGGGTCAATCGCAAGGGGCTGATCTATTGCGCAACGCCCGCCAGCGATTTCGTCTGCGGCACCCTGCAACTGGCCGCTGGCATGAACCTGCATGTATTCACCACCGGCCGTGGCACGCCTTACGGCCTGGCGATGACACCCGTGGTCAAGGTCTCCACCCGTACCGAGCTGGCGGAGCGCTGGCCGGACCTGATCGACATCGATGCCGGGCGCATTGCGACCGGGCGGGCCACCATCGAGGAGTTGGGCTGGGAGTTGTTCCATTACTACCTGGCCGTGGCCAGCGGGGAAAAGCAGACCTGGGCCGAGCGCTATCGCCTGCACAACGACATCACCTTATTCAACCCTGCGCCGATCACCTGATCAGGCGCTGCGACGGGCAGCGGGCAATCCGCTGCCAGTCGTCCTGATAAATAAGCGTCAAAAAAGGGAATCAAATCCCTACCTCCAGTGTCGAAGTGCCACTAAACTGTCATTCTCCGTTTCGGTACCTACATTAGAGGTTTTTGCATGAAGCTCAGTCCGTTTGCGGGCAAACCTGCCCCAGCCCAGCTGCTGATCGACATCCCGCGTCTGGTCACGGCTTATTACACCGGCCAACCGGACGCGAGCGAGCCTACCCAGCGTGTGGCGTTCGGCACTTCGGGCCACCGTGGCAGCTCATTCGACTTGAGCTTCAACGAAAATCACGTTCTGGCCATCAGCCAGGCGATCTGCCTCTACCGCAGCAGCAAAGGCATCGACGGCCCGCTGTTCGTCGGCATCGACACCCACGCGCTGTCGACACCTGCCGGCGCCAGCGCGCTGGAAGTGTTCGCCGCCAATGGCGTGCAGGTCATGCTGTCCAAGGACGACGAGCACACGCCGACGCCGGCCGTCTCCCACGCGATCATCTGCTACAACCGCGGGCGCAGCAGCGGCCTGGCGGATGGCGTGGTGATCACGCCGTCGCACAACCCGCCGCAGAGCGGTGGCTTCAAATACAATCCGCCTAATGGCGGGCCTGCCGACGGCGATGTGACCAAGTGGATCGAAGCCAAAGCCAACGAACTGCTTGCTGACGGCCTGCGCGACGTCAAGCGCATGCCCCATGAGCAAGCGCTGAAAGCGGCGACCACCCATCGTCACGACTACATCCATCACTACGTGGCCGATCTGGTCAACGTGATCGACTTCGATGTGATCCGCAAAGCCGGTCTGCGTCTGGGTGTGGATCCGTTGGGCGGGGCAGGCGTGCGCTACTGGTCGGCGATTGCCGAGCACTATCAGCTGGATCTGGAGGTGGTGAACACCGAAGTCGATTCCACGTTCCGTTTCATGTGCGTGGATTGGGATGGGCAGATTCGTATGGATCCGTCATCCAGCCATGCCATGCAGGGGCTGATCGGCCTCAAGGATCGCTTCGATGTGGCGTTCGCCTGCGACCCTGATCACGACCGTCACGGTATCGTGACGCCAACCGGTGGCTTGCTGGCGCCGAACAATTACCTGGCCGTGGCCATCGACTACCTGTTCCAGAACCGTCCGCAATGGCGCAACGACGCGGCCGTGGGCAAGACCGTGGTCAGCAGTGGCCTGATCGACCGTGTCACCGCACGCCTGGGTCGCCGTTTGCATGAAGTCCCGGTGGGCTTCAAGTATTTCGCCGATGGGCTGTTCGATGGTTCGCTGGGTTTCGGTGGAGAGGAGAGCGCCGGCGCGTCGTTCCTGCGCATGGATGGCAGTGTCTGGACCACCGACAAGGACGGTCTGATCCCTGCGTTGCTGGCGGCTGAAATGACCGCTCGTACCGGTCGGGATCCAAGCCAGGCCTATGACGCACTGACGCAAACCCTGGGCGAGCCGTTCTCCACCCGTGTGGAAGCCAAGGCCAATCCGCAGCAGAAGGCGGCCTTGAGCAAATTGTCGCCCGAGCAGGTCAAGTCGACCGAGCTGGCCGGCGAGCCGATCGAACAGATCCTCAGCCATGCGCCTGGTAACGGCCAGGCCATCGGCGGCCTGAAGGTCATCACCGCCAACGGCTGGTTCGCCGCGCGCCCATCGGGCACCGAGGACATCTACAAGATCTACGCCGAAAGCTTCATCGACGAAGCCCACCTGCAGCGTCTGGTGGCCGAAGCGCAGGTGTTGGTGGATTCCGCCATCGGTTGATTTCGTGCGTCCTCCTGGATAAACCGCGTGCGCCGCTGCTACAGAATCACCGCGATCCCTGTAGCAGCGGCGCAAGCCGCGTCCGGCCTCAACGCGGTCCTCCAGATGCACCGCATGCGCCGCCGACGCGGCTCGCGCCGCTGCTACAGAAGCACTGCGTCCGGCCTTGACGTGGTCCTCCAGATAGACCGCATGCGCCGCCGACGCGGCTCGCGCCGCTGCTACAGAAGAACCGCGTCCGGCCTTGACGTGGTCTTCCAGGTGCATCGCGTGCGCCGCCGACACGGGGACCGATGGCAAACACGGCCCCTGTAGCAGCGGCGCAAGCCGCGTCGGCAGGCACCACGGAGCACCAGGCACACCGCCTGACCCGCTCAGCGTCACCGATAAGGATCTTTGGTATATTGCGGCTCTCGCGACATGCCCAGGAGTTTTCGTGTCATCGCAACCCACCGACAAAGACCGTCAGGCTCAGGGCCTGATTGCCCGGGGCTGGCGTTGGCTGCGCTCGCAGCAACGTGATGCCTGGTTCCATACGCCACTGATCGAATCACCTGCGCCCGAACCCTCCCGCGAACCCTCTCCCGCATCAGAGTCGAAGCGGCCCGCCCGTGCGCCAAAGAAGCCCGCCACGCTACCGGCGCCACAGCCTTTGCTGTTCGCCCCCTGGCAACTGGAACTCACCCCAGCCCTGAAGAAGACCATCAAGGCCGACGTCGCTGCGCGGCTTCCCGAACATGCCCAACCCAGCGCTGCGCAGTGGAAGATGATCTTCAGCACCACACCGGCCACTTGCGTGGTCGCTGGCGCCGGCGCGGGCAAGTCCACGTCGCTGGTGCTCAGAGTGCTGGTCCTGCACCACTACCTGGGATTCGAACTCGACAGCCTCAGCGTCGTCACCTTCACCCGGGAATCACGTCGAGACTTTATCAAGAAGTTGTGCGAAGTCTTTGATAAATGGGAGATTTCGTATCTATTCGAGAATCTGCGTGAAGTCGTCAGAACCTACCATTCGCTGGTTCTGCCCATGGTCCATGCGCTTCCTGGCCTGTCCGACGTTCGCGCTTTCGAGAATCTGGGCGCCGCTGGCGCAGGCGCTGAAGAAGCCAACCCCTTCCAGCTGCGTCTCAACGATTCCCAGCGCCAGTTGATGAACGAGTGCTATCGCGATCTGATGACCAGCGATCCTGCATTTGCCAGTCATATCGCCAGCCTGCGCAAAGGCGCAGCCCAGTTGCGCAAGCTCGACCCGCAAGACGCAGATGTACAGAAACGCCTCAAAGCCCTGAGCCTGGCCAGTGCCCGTGATGTGGAGCTGTGCGACTTGATCGAAGATCAATGGCGCAACGCAAACGCCTGGCCTATAAAAGGGATCAAGATCGATCGACAAGCGACTGATATAAAAGGATTTAAATTCCATACCCATGGATACATAGCCAAACTCGACACATGGGTTGTATTGGGTTTCGATGCCAATACCGACCCCCAGTTGACCCGGCCGGGCGCGAAGATACCGGTCTGGGGTGAGTGGGCCGTCAAGCGCACCCTGTTTCAAGCTTTCTGCGATAAACAACTGATTTGGCTGGATAACCCAACCGATGCGAAAAAAGTTCTGAGCGCATTGAACAGCAAGGCGCTGTCTGGTCCCGGTTTCGAGTACCAGCTCCCCGGCGAGCTTTCTCCAGCGCCACTGCTCGATTGTTTCGTGGCCGCCGCAACCTTCATCGAGAATCTCGGGTTGCAGGTAGTCGATGCCATCGACCGAATGACCTGGGACGCCGATGACCCCGAAGCGGCCGTCTTTGCCGCACTGCGTACCTACTGGCCAGCGCTCGAAGCGCACCTGCAGCGGCAGACCCCGCCGATCATGCTGTTCAACCGCATGTTCGCGCTGTTGGGAGAGGGCTCTGGCACCAGGGTCGGCGAGCTACCCGATGAAGCCCTGCGCCCCATGTCCCATCTGCTGGTCGATGAATTCCAGGACATTTCTGCGCAGATCGTCGGCTGGCTTAAGGCAAGCCTTGCCGAAATCCTTCGTCGAGGCTCTTCTCTGGCCGGTGAACGAGCGGCCCAGCACAGCTCGCTGATGTGCGTCGGTGACGACTGGCAATCGATCTACGGCTGGCGAGGCAGCACGCCCAGCTACTTCATGCAGTTCAATCGCACCTTCAGTGCCCACAAGCACACGCGCATCTTGCTGATCGACAACTACCGCAGTCACCAGGTCGTGATCGACGCCGCCGAACATGTCGTCGCATCGGCGCCGGCCATACCGGGCAAGAAAGCCCAGGCGCGCACCACGTTCGCCCGCGAACCGGTGCCCGTCACCGTGCTGACTCGGGACCTTGCAGACCTTGCCCGACGCGCTGCCGAGCATCATGCGGCGGGCGATTCGATTCTGGTGCTGTATCGCCGCAACAGTGATCGCCAGGCACTGGCCGAACATATCCAGGGCCTGTTGCAGCTCGAGCAGGCGCTGCCCGTGGACCAGCGTCGCTTGCGTCAGCTCACTTTCCACAGCGCCAAAGGGCTGCAGGCCGACGCGGTGTTTCTGCTGGGGGACTGCCAGTACGCCAGTCGCTCGCCCTACAAGAACCAGGTGTATGCCTTGGCCGGTCTGGCGCCGCCGGGGCAGGTGGACGGCTACGACAGCGCTCAGCATGAAGAAGCGCTGCGCCTGGCCTACGTCGGGATCACCCGGGCCATCCACAGCTGTTACTGGTACGTGGAAACGGCGACCAGGCCCGGCGCCCGCGCTTCCGACCGCGTCGACGCCAGCCTGCCGTGCTTCAGCGATCTGCGGATCAAGCCCAAGCGCTGAATCAGGCCTGGGACATCTCCCGGACCTTGGCGGTGAGGACGTCGAAGGCGAAAGGCTTGGTGATCATCTGCATGCCGTCATCGAGGAAACCGGCACGCACTTCCGCGTCCTGGGCATAGCCGGTGATGAACAGCACCTTGAGCCCAGGCCGCAGGGTGCGCGCCACTTCGGCCAGTTGCCGGCCATTCATGCCGGGCAGACCGACGTCGCTGATCAGCAGGTCGATGCGCTGCCCGGAAGCCAGAATCGGTTGTGCGGCACTGGCGTCGGCTGCCTCCAGGTAGCCGTACCCCAGCTCGCGCAGCACTTCGCAGACCAAGGTGCGCACCGCATTGTCGTCCTCCACGATCAACACCGTCTCGCCATTGCGCGCCATGGGTGACTCGATCACCGGCACCAGCGCGTGCGGCAGCTGCGAGGCGTAGCAACGCGGCAGATAGAGCTGCACCGTGGTGCCCTGGCCGGGTGTGCTGTCGATGGCCACGTGCCCGCGGGACTGCTTGCTGAAGCCGTAGATCATCGACAGGCCGAGCCCGGTGCCTTGGCCGATGGGTTTGGTGGTGAAAAACGGGTCGAACGCACGGTCGACCACGGCGGGGTCCATGCCCAGCCCGGTATCGCTGACACTGAGCAGGATATAGTCGCCGGGCTCCAGATTCTGCTGGCCAGAGGTGAAGCGTTCGTCGAGATGACGATTGGCCGTTTCCACGATCACCTCGCCAGCCCCCGGCATGGCGTCGCGGGCGTTGATCACCAGGTTGAGCAGGGCGCTTTCCAGCTGATGCGGGTCGGCTTCGGCAATCCACAGTTGAGGGTCTAGGCGCAGGTGCAAGGTGATGCTCTCGTTGAGGCTGCGGTGCAGCAGCTCTTCCATCGAGCGGACCAGCTCGTTGACCTGGACCGGCTTGGAATCCAGAGACTGACGGCGGGAAAACGCCAACAGCCGGTGGGTCAGCGACGCCGCGCGGTTGGCCGAGCTGATCCCCATATCGATGAGTTTGGGCAGGTCGTCGAACTGATCGCGCTTCATGCGTCGACGCATCAGTTCCAGGCTGCCGATGATGCCGGTAAGCATGTTGTTGAAGTCGTGGGCAATGCCCCCGGTCAACTGGCCCACCGCTTCCATCTTCTGCGCCTGGCGCAGGGCTTCTTCGTTGATGCGCACCTGAGCGGTACGTTCTTCGACCTGCTGTTCCAGGTTGCCATTGAGCTCGCGCAACTGCTGTTCGGCAGCCTTCTGCTCGGTGATATCGGTGGTTACCCCGACCAGCGCCTGGATCAGGCCTTTCTCGTCAGGGATCGCCCGGGCGCGCACGTCGACCCAGTGCAGCGAACCGTCGGGCCAGCGATTGCGGAATTGCGCGGCGAAATCGGCACCCAGTTGCAGGCTGTCGATCAGCGCTTCCTGCATCATCGCTTGATCGCTGGGATGAACGCACAACAGCCAATCTGAGTAATCGAAGCGGGCGCCGGCCTCGATGCCGTAGTGGGCGCGGGTCCGGTTCGAGCAATTCAACTGCAGCGGGTGGCAGGTCAGCTCCCAGGCGCCGAGGCGACCGGCGCTCATGGCATGTTGCAAGCGCTGTTCGCTTTCGCTCAGGTCGAGCAGGCGATCCCGGGCTTCGTATTGACGGCGACGGCCACGAATGGCGGTCTTGGCAAGGCTGACCAACGTCATGGGGTGGAACGGGCGCTCCACGAAGGTCACGTTGCCCAGGCGTGCCGCGAGGCGCATGGACTGCGCCTGATCGGCGGCGCGCTGGTGGGTCATCAGCACGATCGGCAGGTCGGACCAGGCCGGTTGCTGACTCAGATACACCAGAAGGGGCTGCATCCGGGCTTCGGACAGCGCTTCGTTGGCGATGAGGCACACGCCCGCGCCCTCGCGTTGCAGGTGTGTGCAAAGCTCGTCGACATCCGGCACCGCAGCTCCCTCGATGCCCGCCTGGCCCAGGATCTGCAAGGCGACCTGGCTATCGCGGCCCAGGGGCGCCAGGACCAGCACCCGCTCCGAGGTGGGTATGGACATCTTCACTGATCGTCTGCTTCGAGCAGGGGGCGGGCTTCACCGATGTAGGTCGGTACGCCGCGCAGCACCCCTTGGAACGCGCTCAGTGGTTCGCCAACGGTCATGCCCTGACTGCTGATCTTGTATTCGCGAATGGTGTTTTCATGGCTGCCGAAGCGTTTCTTGATCACCGACACCGCACGCCGCACGTTGCCCAGCGCCTCGAAGTAGCGCAACAGGATGACTGTATCGGCCAGGTAGGTGATGTCCACCGGCGCCTTCATGTCGCCGACCAACCCCTGCTGAGCCACGGTCATGAAGGTGGAAGCGCCCAGGCGATTGAGGTAGAGCAGCAGTTCGTGGATGTGCAGCACCGGCGTGCTTTCGCCCATCATGGCGGCGTGGTAGCCATTGATGCTGTCGATCACGACCGTCTTGATGGAATGCAGGTTGATGCTGGTACGCACCATGTGAGCAAACTCGCCGGGCGACTGCTCGGCGGCGTCCACCTGCTGAATGATCATCTGGCCGCGATGCTGGTAAGCCTCGAGGTCGATGCCCAGGTTCTTCATGCGCTCGAAGAGCAGGCTGAGTTCTTCGTCGAAGATGAACAGCGCGACTTTTTCGCCGCGCTCCACCGCTGCGGCGGCGAAGACCATGGACAGCAAGGATTTGCCGGTACCGGCAGGGCCGATGATCAAGGTGCTCGAACCGTTCTCGACACCGCCGCCCAGCAGCGCGTCCAGTTCGGCGATGCCCGAGGTCAGTTGGCTGCGTTCGTAGCGGGCACGGAACTCGGCCGCCACCAGACGTGGGTAAACGTGAATACCGTCGGGCTGGATGGTGAAGTCGTGATAGCCACCGCGGTATTTCTGCCCACGGTATTTCATGATGCGCAGACGGCGCCGTTCGGCACCGTAGTCGGGTGCGGTTTCTTCCAGGCGAATGACGCCGTGGGCGATGCTGTGCAACGTCTTGTCCAGCGGCTCGCTGGTCATGTCGTCGAGCAGCAGCACCGTGGCATGGAAGCGGGCGAAATAGTGTTTGATGGCCAGGATCTGCCGGCGATAGCGCAGCGAACCCTGAGCCAGCAGACGCACCTCCGAGAGGCTGTCCAACACCACCCGGGAGGGTTTTACCCGTTCCACCTCATCGAAGATCTGCCGGGTCGCTTCGCCCAGCTCCAGGTCGCTGCTGTACAGCAGGCTTTGCTGCTGTTGCAGGTCCAGCACCAATTCGGGTGGGGTCAGTTCGAACACCGTGACCCGTTCGTCCAGCTCCCAGCCATGGGAAAGGGCGCCTTCGCGCAGCTCCCTGGCGGTTTCGGAGAGGGTGATATAGAGGCAGGTTTCGTTCTGCGCAACGCCTTCGAGGAGAAATTGCAGCGCTACTGTCGTCTTGCCTGCGCCCGGCTGGCCTTCCAGAAGGAAGATATGGCTGCGGGTCAGACCTCCGCCCAAGATATCGTCCAGCCCGGCAATACCGGTGGCTGCTTTGGCCGTCGTCAAAAAGGTATCCTCGGGTAGCGGGAAGGGCTGCGTTGCGCAATGTGCTACAGCATGATACTGGACACCGTGCCGGTAGCGGGGTTCCTGTGTGGCATGACCGAAATTCGCCATTGGAACTGGGCGATTTCACAGGCCCTGTTGCAGGCTTGGATCGTCGGCGTTCTGCTGTTCCAGTTCGGCCAACAGTATCTGCACGTTCTGCAACTGCCCGGTTTCCTTCCAGTACTGGATCAACAGCACCCGGGCGCGGCGGTTGGCCGGATCACGGCGCAGGATCTCTTCGAGCTGTTTCTGTGCGGCCTCGATCTGCTGCAGGTCGTGCAGGTTGGTGGCCAGCACGTAGCGGTAATCGTTGTTGTCCGGTGCCAGTTCCACCGCACGGGCGAGGGCGAGCAGGGCGTATTCGTCCTCGTCATGGGCCATCAGCCAGAGGCCCAGTTGCTGCTGTAACAGCGCCGATTGCGGATGGGCGAGCAACTGCTCAGCCAGCAAGGCGCGGGCCGAGTCGCTTTTGCCTTGGCGTTCGAGCAGCTCCACTTGCACGGCAATGGCTTCAAGGTCGCCGGGCGCCAAGGTGCGGTATCGCGTCAGGGCCTGCTCTGCCTGCGGGTAGGCCGCATCGTGCAGATACAGGCGCGCCAGTTCGAGCTGAGCGGTGGCGTCGTCGGTGTGTCCTTGCAGGTCGGCGATGTAGGCGTTCACCACCTTGTCCAGGTGAGCGAAATACAGCCCCAACTCATCGACCGGCAGGCCGAGCAGGCCACGGGCGGCATGGAAGCGGATGGCCTGGTCCTCGTCTTCCAGCAACGGCCCGAGCAGCACGCTGCGCTGACTTTCGGGGACGAGCCCGATTACCGCATCGATCGCGGCATGTCGTACCTGCGCCTCGTCGCTGTGCAGATCGGCGCTGGCCAGCTTGAGCGCCTGCGGGCTGGGGTAGTTGTGCAGTTGGGCATACAGCGCAGCGCGGCGCTCGGGTGCAAGATCGCTGCGCGCCAGCTGCTGATAGAGCACGCGGGCCGCGCCTGGTTGACCGTTGCGGGCCTGGTTCAGGGCCTTGGTGTAGCCCTGTTGCGGTGCAACCGGCGCCGTGGTGGCGGCGGGGCGCAAGGCATACCACAGGCCTGCCAGCAGCAGCGAAAACACAATCAAGATCAGCGAAAGGCGAACGCGTTTAGACATGCAGGTATCCGAAGAGGCGCAGGCTTGGCCGGGGTATTCAGCTTGGGTCACTGCCGAGGCGCAGTCAAATCGAGAGGGCGGCGACCATTGGCAAGCCACCCATGGGTGAGGTTTACTAGGCTCTGTGTGAAAAGCCTTGATACTCGGTGATGCTGCGTTGAAAACAGCCTCGGAATGCTCATTTACAACCCGTAAACTCCGCTTCCTCGGCTGTTTTCGCCTTGCCTGACCTTCGTCTCAAGACTTTTCACACAGACCCTAGCGCACCCTTTCCAACGTTCCGCTCGCCACCTGCCAAGGCCACCGCATGTCCCGCTACACGAGCCGCGACTGGCTGCCCCACGAAAAGCCGAACCTGCCGGGCTCGCCCTCGACGCCTTTGCATTCGACTCCCAAGCGCCTGGCGTTCGGCATCGTGGGCTTGCTGGTGGCCCTGACCGGTGGCCTGGGCAACTCACTGGTGGTGGCGAACCTGCAATTTCTGCAGGGCGCACTCGGCGCCACGGCGGCGGAGATGGCCTGGCTGCCGGCCGGCTACGTGATGACCAACGTGTCGATGAACCTGCTGCTGGTCAAGTTTCGCCAGCAATTCGGGCTGCGCACCTTCACCGAACTGTTTCTGGTGCTCTATGCCCTGGTGACCTTCGGCCACCTGTTCGTCAACGATCTCGCGTCGGCCATCGCCGTGCGGGCCGCACACGGCATGGTCGGCGCGGCCTTGAGTTCGCTGGGCCTGTACTACATGATCCAGGCCTTTCCCGCCAAGTGGCGACTCAAGGCCCTGGTGCTGGGCCTGGGCACCTCGCAACTGGCGCTGCCCTTGGCTCGGGTATTCTCCGAAGACTTGCTGCAGATCGCCGAATGGCGCGGCCTGTATCTGTTCGAGCTGGGCATGGCGCTGCTGACCCTCGGCTGCGTGTTCCTGCTCAAGCTGCCGCCGGGCGACCGCTTCAAGACCTTCGAACCGCTGGATTTCCTGATTTTCGCCATCCTGGCGACGGGCATCGCCTTGCTCTGCGCCGTGCTGTCGCTGGGGCGGATCGACTGGTGGCTGGAGGCGGACTGGATCGGCTGGGCGTCGGCAGGGGCGATCGTACTGATCCTCGGTGGGCTGGCCGTGGAGCACAATCGCAGCAACCCGATGCTGATGACCCGCTGGCTGGGCAGCGGCGTCGCCATCCGCCTGGCCCTGGCGGTGATTCTCACGCGCATGGTGCTGTCGGAGCAGTCCACCGGGGCGGTGGGGCTGTTGCAGGTGCTGAACATGGGCCAGGAGCAGATGCGCACCCTTTATGTGGTGATGCTCTGTGGCGCGGTGGCCGGGCTGGCCGTGAGCGCCTGGACGATCAACCCGGAGCATCTGTTCATGCCGCTGATCATCGCCCTGGCCCTGATGGCCGTGGGCTCGGCGATGGACAGCTTCTCCAGCAACCTCACGCGCCCGGCCAACATGTACCTGAGCCAGTTCCTGCTGGGATTTGGCGGCACGTTTTTTCTGGGGCCGACCATGGTGCTGGGCATGCGCCACGTGCTGACCAATCCGCGCAACCTGGTGAGTTTTTCGGTCCTGTTCGGTATCTGCAACAACCTCGGCGGATTGATCGGCGCGGCGTTGCTGGGTACGTTCCAGATCGTGCGCGAGAAATACCATTCGAGCATGATCGTGGAGCACCTGACGTTGCTGGATCCGCTGGTCCAGGCGCGCATCAGCGGCTCCGCCGCGAGCTACCTGGCGAGCATCGCCGACCCCGCGTTGCGAACGACTCTGGGCACCCGCGCCCTGGCCACCGCCGCCACCCGCGAGGCGAACGTCATGGCCTATAACGATGTCTTCATGCTGATCTGCATCATTGCCGTACTGACCATGCTGTGGATCTTCGTACGCAGCCTGTGGCTGATGAGCACTACCCGGGCGGTCGTCACCGCCGCGACACCTACTGTATCCACCAGCGGCGCCAGCACTTCATGACCGAACCGACGTCCACGACCACCAACGCCATCGCCGCCACGCCCGAAGGCCAGACTCCGCCCCCCAATCCGGCCGCCACCGAACCGCGCTCGCGACGGGTGCGGGTACTGTCCAGCCTGATCTTCGCCAGCGTGGCACTGGTTGGCGTGGCGATCGTGCTGTATGCCTGGCAACTGCCACCGTTCAGCAGCCACATCGAAAGCACCGAGAACGCGCTGGTGCGGGGCCAGGTGACGATCATCGGGCCGCAGCTGGCGGGCTATGTGTACGAAGTGCCGGTACAGGACTTCCAGTTCGTCAAGGCCGGCGACCTGTTGGTGCGTCTGGACGACCGCATCTATAGGCAACGCCTGAACCAGGCGCTGGCCCAGGTGCAGGTGCAGAAAACCGCACTGGCCAACAACCTACAACAGCGCCGCAGTGCCGAAGCCACCATCGCCCAGCGCCAGGCGGCGGTCGTCGACAGTGAAGCCCAGGCACGCAAGGGCGCCGCGGACCTGCGCCGTAACCAGGACCTGATCAGCGATGGTTCGGTGTCGCGCCGCGAGCTGGATGTGACCCGAGCCGCCAATGCCCAGGCGCTGGCGTCAGTGGCGCAGGCCAAGGCCGCGCTGGCGATTGCGCGCGAAGACCTGCAGACGGTGATCGTCAACCGCGACTCGCTGGAAGCCAACGTGACCAACGCCGAGGCCGCCGTGGAACTGGCCCGCATCGATCTGGACAACACCCGCATCGTCGCGCCGCGCGACGGCCAGTTGGGACAGATCGGCGTGCGCCTGGGCGCCTACGTCAACTCCGGGGCGCAATTGATGGCGCTGGTCCCCGACACGCTGTGGGTAGTGGCCAACATGAAGGAAACCCAGATGGCCAACGTGCGCATCGGCCAGCCGGTGACCTTCACCGTGGACGCGCTCAATCACCTGCGACTGCGCGGGCACGTGCAGCGCATATCGCCGGCGACGGGTTCGGAATTCAGCCTGTTGCAGGCCGACAACGCCACCGGCAACTTCGTCAAGATCGCCCAGCGCATTCCGGTGCGCATCACCGTGGACCCGGACCAGGCCGCAGCGCAACGTCTGCGGCCCGGCATGTCGGTCGTGGTCAGCATCGACACCGGTTATGTGGTCGAGCAGGACCGCACGGATCCGCCGAGCGACGGCGCGCCCTAGGGCGGCCAATGCGGTTGCACCCCCTGGTCGGGGCTAAACCATTTGATCTTTGCCGACGGGTCGCCTACCGTCAGCGCCGTTTGTCTTCGCCCAGTGCAGGAAGCCGGTTCGAATCCGGCGCGGTCGCGCCACTGTGATCGGCATGTTACATGTCGTCAGCCAGACCTTGCCCCTGGGATTTTCCTGAACCTGTTGGACGCGCCATCCAAGGAGTTGCCATGCGTTTTTCTGCCGTCTTTGCCCACGCCAGCGTCGCTGTCGTCGGTCTGTTCGCCGCCGGTGCCGGCCTCGCCGCCACCCACTACCCCTTGACCCTGCCCAACTGTGGAGCGCCGGTGACTGTCCAGGCGGCGCCACAGCGCGCGGTCAGCCTGGGTCAGGCGAGCACGGAGATTCTGTTGTCACTGGGCTTGGCACCGCGCATGGTCGGCACCGGGGTCTGGTTCGGGCCGCTGCCCGAGCACCTGCGCGCTGACAATGCCAAGGTGCCGCGCCTGGCCGACAATGCGCCCAGCTTCGAAGCCGTGGCCAATACCGCGCCCGACATCGTGGTCGCGCAGTACACCTACCATGTCGGCCCCAACGGTGAAGTCGCCAAGCCCGAGCAGCTGGCCAGTCTCGGCATCCCGTCCTACGTATCGCCCAGCGACTGCGACGGCAAGCAGGTCACCGCCACTTCCAATGCCGACGGCAGTCGCAGTCAGATGTTCTCGATGGACCTGGTGAACAAGGAAATTCGCGAGCTGGCAACCATTTTTGACGTCGAGCCTGCCGGGGAGCATTTGACCGCCCAGCTGCAGGCGCGCATCCAGGCCGCCACCGAACGCGCCGCCCGCACCGGGCAGAAACCCTTGTCAGTGGTGTACTGGTTCTCCAGCACGCGCCTGGAAGGGGACCCGTGGGTGGCCGGCAAGAACGGCGCGCCGGGCTATATCAATCGCCTGCTGGGTTTGCGCAACATCGTCGACAGCGACGAGGAGTGGCCTGGCGTGAGCTGGGAAAGCATCGCCGCCAGCAATCCCGACGTGATCGTCGTTGCCCGCATGCAGCGTCGACTGTATCCGGCCGACGATGTCGAGAAGAAGCTGGCCTTCCTGCGCAGCGACCCGGTGACCCGTGAGCTGGATGCGGTACGCAACGACCGCATCATCGTCGTCGATGCCCAGTCGCTGAATCCGTCCATGGATGTGGTGCGCGCGGTGGAAGACATCGCGGCGGGCCTCGAGCGTACACGGGCCACCCCTTGATCCAGCGCCTTGCCCGTGAAGATGGCTGGATCTGGCGCTGCCTGCTGGCTGTGCTGGCCCTGGCCACGCTGAGCGTATCGATCGCCCTGGCGGTGTCGGTAGGGGAGATGGGTATCGACCTGGGCACGGTCGGCAAGGCACTGCTCAACGGCCTCGGCCTGGGCGACTACGCGGTGCCCCGTATCGTCCAGGGAATCATCTGGGAGTACCGCCTGAGCCGCGCGCTGGTGGCCGCCTGTTGTGGCGCGGGTCTGGCGATTTGTGGTGCGGTGCTGCAGGCGCTGTTGCGCAACGTGCTGGCCGAACCCTATGTGCTGGGCATCTCTGCCGGCGCATCGACCGGCGCAGTGATGATCATGCTGCTGGGCCTGGGCGGCGGCGTGATCGGTATTTCCCTGGGCGCTTTTCTCGGCGCCGCACTGGCGTTCGGCCTGGTGCTGCTGCTGGCTGCGGGTGCCCGCAGCGGTCCGGCCCAGGTTATTCTCGCCGGAGTGGCCGGATCGCAGCTGTTCAATGCGCTGACCGCCTACATCGTTTCGACCTCGGCCAATGCCGAACAGGCCCGCAGCGTGATGTTCTGGCTGCTCGGCAGCCTGGGCGGGGTGCGCTGGCCCGACGTGGGCCTGGCTGCAGTCGTGGTCGGCGCAGGCCTGTTGCTGTGCCTGTACTTCGCTCGCGCCCTGGATGCCTTCGTTTTCGGTGAGGACGCTGCCGCAACTCTGGGCGTACCGGTGGTGGCGGTGCGCCTGGTGTTGTTTGCGACGACCGCGCTGATCACCGCTACCCTGGTCAGCATCGTCGGTGCGGTGGGCTTCGTCGGTCTGGTAGTACCGCACATTGCCCGCTTTCTGGTGGGTCCGAGCCATGTTCGGCTGTTGCTCGCCTCGGTGCTGATCGGCGCCAATTTCATGGTGCTGGCCGACATCGTCGCGCGCATCATCGTGCCAGGCCAGGTATTGCCCATCGGCGTGGTCACGGCCTTGGTCGGCGCCCCGGCGTTTGCCTTGATCCTGTACCGAGCGAGGCGTCGAGCATGAGCCTGCAACTGCACCACGTCAGTTGGAAGGCCGGTGGGCTGCTGATTCTCGACGATGTCAGCCTGGCCATCACGCCTGGCAGTCTGGTCGGACTGATCGGCCCGAACGGCTCGGGCAAGTCGTCGCTGCTGCGCCTGCTGGCCGGGCTGGACCGTCCCAGCCAGGGCCAGGTCAGCCTCGACGATCAGCCCCTGGCCGACCTGGCGCGGCGCACCATCGCCCGGCAAGTGGCGATGGTGGAGCAGCACGCCAGCACCGAGGTGGACATTCGCGTGGAGGAGGTCGTGCGCCTGGGTCGTACGCCCCATCGCTCGCCGTTCGCACCGTGGCTGCGCGAAGACGATCGGGCCATTGCCCAGGCACTGACTCAGGTCAACCTGGGCGGCCACGCGCAGCGGCGCTGGCACACTCTGTCCGGTGGCGAGCGGCAGCGGGTGCAGATCGCCCGCGCCCTGGCCCAGCAGCCCAGCGAATTGCTGCTCGACGAGCCGACCAATCACCTCGATATCCAGCATCAACTGGAACTGTTGCAGCTGATCCAGGACCTGCCCCTGACCTGCGTCATGGCGATCCACGACCTGAACCTGGCAGCCATGTTCTGTGACGTGCTGGTGGTCCTCAAGGACGGGCGCCTGGTGGCCAGCGGCGCGCCGGCCCAGGTCCTGACCGAGTGCCTGATCGCCGAGGTCTACGGCGTGCACGCCGAAGTCAGTCTGGCCGACGGTCGACCGCACGTGCGCTATCGGGTCTGAGCCGCGTCACTGACACATCCCGTGCCCTGTGTTAGCCTTGCGCGTTCGAGGTTCTCTGCCCGGCAGAGCTAAGACGGGAACGCGGTCCAAGCCGCGGCTGCCCCCGCAACTGTAAGTGATGAAGGCTGCGCCGAGGCCACTGCGATCGTTCGCGGGAAGGCGCTGCAGCCTCGGCCCGCAGGGCCGGCATCACGAGCCAGGAGACCTGCCTCGCCGTTCTTTCCTATTCAACCGGGCGGGGTGATCCGGTGACGAATGCCGGCGCCTGCCGTAGCGGCGCTCGTCTCGTGCCCTGCCGCGCAATCAGGGCGACCCGATGAAAACGCTGTCCAAACTACCCGTCACCATCGTCACCGGCTTCCTCGGCTCGGGCAAGACCACCTTGCTGCGGCACATGCTCGACAACGCCCAAGGCCGGCGCATTGCCGTGATCGTCAACGAATTCGGCGAGCTGGGAATCGACGGCGAGATCCTCAAGCAGTGCACCATCGGCTGCAGCGAAGAAGAGGCCAACGGCCGCGTCTACGAGCTGGCCAACGGCTGCCTGTGCTGCACGGTTCAGGAAGAATTCTTTCCGGTCATGCGCGAGCTGGTCGCCCGCCGCGCCGACCTCGACCACATTCTCATCGAAACCAGCGGGCTGGCCTTGCCCAAGCCGCTGGTCCAGGCCTTCCAGTGGCCGGAAATCCGCAGTGCCTGCACGGTCGATGCGGTCATCACCGTGGTTGACAGCCCGGCAGTGGCGGCCGGGACCTTTGCCGCATTCCCCGACCAGGTCGACGCCCAGCGCAAGCTCGATCCCAACCTGGACCACGAGTCGCCGCTGCACGAGCTGTTCGCCGACCAATTGGCCAGCGCCGACCTGGTGATCCTCAACAAGGCCGACCTGATCGATGCCCAGGCCCTGGCCGCCGTGCGCGCCGAGGTGGCCGAAGAACTGCCGGCCGCGGTCAAGGTGGTCGAAGCCAGCAGCGGTCGCTTGCCCCTGGCGGTGCTGCTGGGCCTGGGCGCCGAGTCGGAGCAGCACATCGACGCCCGCAAGACCCATCATGACCATCACGAGGGTGACGATCACGACGATCACGACCACGATGCGTTTGACTCGATCTCCATCGAGCTGCCCCAGGCCGAGGAGGCCAAGCTGCTGCAGGCGCTCAACGCCGCCGTGGTTCAACACGGCATTCTGCGGGTCAAGGGCTTTGCGGCGGTTCCGGGTAAACCGATGCGCCTCCTGATCCAGGGCGTGGGCACGCGTTTCGACAAGCACTTCGATCGCGCCTGGTCCGCTGACGAAGCACGCAGCACGCGCCTGGTGCTGATCGGCCAGGACCTCGACGCGCAGTCGCTGCAAGCCCAACTGCGCGCGGCCCTGGAAGCCTGACCCATGCACCTGCTGAGAACCCAGCCGGGCGGCTTCGTGCCGGACGACAGCATCGCCGACCTCGGCCAGACGCCCGCCGAACTGGTGATTCTCTGCAGCGGTGATTCGCACCTGGCGCTGCTCGCCGAGGCCAGCGGGCATCTGCCGAAGGACTACCCCAGCCTGCGCCTGGCCAACCCCATGCAGGTGCAGAACCATGCCTCGGTCGACCTCTACGTCGACCAGGTGCTGCGCCACGCCAAGGTCATCCTGATTTCCCTGCACGGCGGCATCGGCTACTGGCGCTACGGCGTCGAGCAGTTGATGCAACTGGCCGAGCAGGGCGTGCAGGTCATCCTGGTACCGGGCTGCGATCGCCCCGATCCCGAACTGGCCGAGCGCTGTACGGTGCCTGCCGAGCAGGCCGACCGCTTGTGGCAGTACCTGCGCCAGGGCGGCATGGGAAACGCCCGCAACCTGTTCGGCTACCTCGGCAATACCTGGTTCGGTCGCGCCGAACCCTGCGAAGCACCTCAGCCACTGACACGCACGGTCATCTACCATCCGGCGCAACCGACCGCCGATCTGGCCCACTGGCAGGCGCAGTGGCAAGCGCACTGGCCTGTGGTGCCGTTGCTGTTCTATCGCTCGCACCTGCAGGCGGCCAACACCGGTTTCGTCGATACCTTCTGTGCCAGGCTGCAGGCGGCCGGGCTCAACCCGTTGCCGATTGCCGTGGCCAGCCTCAAGGAAGAGGGGTGCCTTGAGCAGGTCCAGGCGTGGATGGACGAAGTGGATGCCGCGATCATCCTCAACACCACCGGCTTCGCCCAGTCCAGCCCCGAAACCCCGCACCTGCGCCCGTTTCGCCGCGACATTCCGGTGATCCAGGCCATCTGCGCTCAGGACAACCAGGCGCTGTGGCAGGCCAACGCGCAGGGCCTGGGTGCGCGCGACCTGGCCATGCACATTGCCTTGCCGGAGCTGGACGGACGCATCATCAGTCGCGCCATCAGCTTCAAGGACCTGGCCTGGCACAACGAGCGCAGCCAGAGCGACGTGGTGTGCTACCGGGCTCATGTCGAGCGCATGGATTTCGTCGCCGAACTGGCGCGCAAGTGGGCCGCCCTGGCGCGCCTGCCCAATGCCGACAAGCGCGTCGCCCTGGTGCTGGCGAACTACCCGACCCGCGATGGGCGCATCGGTAACGGCGTCGGCCTGGATACCCCGGCGGCGGCGCTGAACATCCTGCGCGCAATGCAGCAGCAGGATTACCCGGTCGCCGATCTGCCCGACAGCGGCACGGCCTTGATCCACGCCTTGCTCGGTGGCGTGACGAACGACCTGGAACAGCTGGACCTGCGCCCCTGTGCCCAGAGCATGGCGCTGGACGATTACCTAGCCGCGTTCGCCTTGCTGCCCGAAGCCAATCAGGCCGCCGTCCGCGAACGCTGGGGCGAGCCGGCAGCCGATCCGATGTTCCGCAATGGCCGGATGATGATCGCCGGTCTGCGCATGGGCCTGACCTTCGTCGGCATCCAACCGGCCCGTGGCTATCAGGTGGACGTCAGCGCGGTCTATCACGACCCCGACCTGGTGCCGCCCCATGGCTACCTGGCGTTCTATTTCTGGCTGCGCCACATCTATGGCGCCGATGCGCTGATCCATGTCGGCAAGCACGGCAACCTGGAGTGGTTGCCGGGCAAGGGTGTGGGCCTCTCCGAACAGTGCTGGCCCGACGCGATACTGGGGCCGATGCCCAACATCTATCCATTCATCGTCAACGATCCGGGCGAGGGCGCCCAGGCCAAGCGCCGCACCCAGGCAGTGATCATCGACCACCTGATGCCACCGCTGACCCGCGCCGAAACCTACGGGCCGCTGCGCGACCTGGAACTGCTGGCCGACGAGTACTACGACGCACAGATGCTCGATCCGCGCCGCGCCCAGGCCCTGGAGAAGGACATTCTGGCGTTGGTGCGCGAGACCCGCATCGACCACGAACTGCAGATGGCCGAAGGGGCCGAGCCGGCGGATTGGCTGCCGCGCCTGGACACCTTCCTGTGCGATCTGAAGGAGTCGCAGATTCGCGACGGTCTGCACGTGTTCGGCGAGTCGCCCCAGGGCCGTCTGCGCGCCGATACCCTGCTGGCATTGCTGCGCATCCCACGGGGCAACGGCCAGGGCGCTCAGGCCAGCCTGCTGCGCGCCTTGGCCAAGGCCTTCGCGCTGGGCTTCGACCCGCTCGACTGCGATCTCGGCGCCCCTTGGAGCGGGCCGCGGCCCGCAGCTTTGGCCGAGCTGACCGCCGAACCGTGGCGCAGCGCCGGTGACAGCCGCGAACGACTCGAGCTGTACGCCGCACAGTTGATCGAACGCGCACTGGACGGCCCGATCGAGCTGGGTGATGGCTTCGATGACGTGCAGCTCATTCTCGGTCACCTGCGCGACACCGTGGCGCCGCGCCTGGATGCCTGCGGGCCGGCCGAGATGAACGGGCTGCTCGCCGCCCTGGCCGGCCGCTTCGTGCCAGCCGGGCCGAGCGGGGCGCCCAGCCGTGGCCGTCTCGACGTGTTGCCCACGGGGCGCAACTTCTTTTCCGTGGACGTGCGCAACCTGCCGACCACCACCGCTTGGCGGATCGGCTTCGCCTCGGCCAACCTGATCCTGGAGCGTCACCTGCAGGACCATGGCGACCACCTGCGTCAGCTGGGCCTGTCGGTATGGGGCACGGCGACCATGCGCACCGGTGGCGACGACATTGCGCAGGCCATGGCCCTGATGGGCGTGCGCCCGGTGTGGGCCACCGGCAGCCAGCGCGTGGACGATTTCGAGATTCTGCCGCTCAGCCTGCTCGACCGCCCGCGGGTGGACGTGACCCTGCGGGTGTCCGGCTTCTTCCGCGATGCCTTCGCCAATCTGCTGCGCCTGTTCGATGCAGCGGTGCAAGCGGTCGCTGCGCTGGACGAGCCCGACGACCTCAACCCCCTGGCGGCCAAGGTTCGCAGCGAACAGGCGCAGTTGCTGGCCGAGGGTGTCTCGGGCGAGCAGGCCGCCCGCGAGGCGGGCTGGCGCATCTTCGGCGCCAAGCCGGGCGCCTACGGCGCTGGTGTGCAGGGTGCCATCGACGGCCGCCTGTGGCAGACCCGCGAGGACCTCGCCGAGGCTTACCTGAACTGGGGTGCCTATGCCTATGGCGCGGATGACGAAGGCACCGCCGCACGCGCGCCGTTCGCGCGGCGCCTGGGCCAGGTCCAGGCGGTGCTGCAGAACCAGGACAACCGCGAGCATGACCTGCTCGATTCCAACGACTACTACCAGTTCCAGGGCGGCATGCTCGCCGCCGTGGAAACCCTGAGCGGACAGACGACGGCCAGCTACCACGGCGACCACAGCCAACCCGACGTGCCACGCGTGCGCACCCTGAAGGAAGAGCTGAACCGGGTGGTGCGCGCCCGTGCGGCCAATCCCAAGTGGATCGAAGGGGTCAAGCGACATGGCTACAAAGGCGCCTTCGAACTCGCCGCGACGGTCGACAACCTGTTTGCCTTCGATGCCACCACCCACCTGATCGACGACCATCAGTACGCCTTGCTCACCGACGCCTACCTGCTCGACCCGGACACCCGCGGCTTCCTGCAGGAGCACAACCCTGCGGCCCTGCGCGACATGGCCGAACGCCTGCTCGAGGCTCAGCAACGTGGCCTGTGGGCCGAGCCCGGCGACTACCGTCAGGCCGTGGAAGACCTGCTGCTGGATACCGAAGAAGATGCCTGAAGAGAGCCCTGCAATGACCGACACCGTGCACTTTCCGCTGGCCGCCGTGGTGGCCGCCGATTCGCTGAAGCTGGCGCTGTGCCTGGCCGCCATCGACCCGCGCATCGGCGGGGTGCTGATCGAAGGGCCGCGGGGCATGGCCAAGAGCACGCTGGCGCGCGGCCTGGCCGACCTGCTTGCCGATGGTCAGTTGGTGACATTGCCCCTGGGTGCCAGTGAAGACCGCCTGGTGGGTACGCTGGATCTGGAAGCCGCTTTGGGTGAAGGCCGTGCACGCTTTTCGCCCGGTGTGCTGGCAAAGGCCGACGGCGGCGTGCTGTACGTCGATGAGGTCAACCTGCTTGCCGACCATCTGGTCGACCTGCTGCTGGACGTTGCCGCCAGTGGCGTCAACCGCATCGAGCGTGACGGTATTTCCCATGCTCATCCCGCGCGATTCGTGCTCATCGGCACCATGAACCCGGAGGAAGGGGAGTTGCGCCCGCAGCTGCTCGATCGATTCGGTTTGAACATCGCCCTGGACGGCCAGCCGGCACCCGCCGAACGTGGCCAGATCATCCGCCGTCGCCTGGCCTTCGACAGCGATCCCCAAAGCTTCTGTGAACAGTGGGCTCCAGCGCAGTCAGCGCTGCGGCTGCGCTGCCAGCAGGCGCGGGAACGCCTCGAATCGATCCCGCTGTGCGATCAGACGCTGGAAGCCATCACCACCCGTTGTTTCGCCGAGGGCGTGGATGGCCTGCGTGCCGACCTGGTCTGGCTGCGCGCGGCACGGGCCCACGCCGCCTGGCGGGGGGCTGAGCAGATTCTCGAGGAGGACGTCGAAGCCGTGGCCGAGTTCGCCCTGCGCCATCGCCGCCAGGCACCGCGCCAGCCCGAGTCGAAGCCAGCGTCGCCGCCCGCTGCGAGCGCCGCGCAACCGTCCGATCCGGGCCAGGGCCAGTGGGGCGACATGCCCGCCCAGGCCGTTCCGGTAGGTGAACGCCGCAGCGTACCGAGCTGGCCAAAAAAGCCCTGAGCATCCGTCCGCGCCCAGCGGATGCTCGGCCCGGCAAGGGCCACCTCGAACAAGGGCGACAGGGTCCGGCGCGCGCGGCGGCGGCCGGTACGGTGGACTGGCCGGCCACGCTGCTGCAAGGACGACCTCGCCAGCGCGATGACCTGCGCTGGCAGCAACGGCGCAGCGCGGCGCAGCAACTATGGCTGGTGGTGGTCGACGCCTCTGCCTCGACCCGCCGGCACGGCGCCCTGGCCGAGGCAAAGGGCGTTCTGGCGCAGGTCTTCGACGATGCGTACCGGCAGCGCGCACGGCTGGCGTTGTTGACCGCCAGTGGCAGTGGGCCGATCTGGCAATGCCACGGCCTGAAAGCCTCGGCAGCCCTGCAACCCTGGCTCGCCGAGCTGGGCGCCGGTGGCGGCACGCCGCTGCTGGCGGCGCTGGATCAGGCCCGTGACTGGCTGGAGCAACGCGGGCGGCGCTATCCCGAGGAAGCCCAGCGCTGCCTGGTGTTCACCGACGGGCGCCTCAAGTCGCTGGACGGCGTGGCGCCACTGGCTTGCCCGGCGTTGCTGGTGGACATGGAGCGGGGGCCGATCCGGTTGGGTCGGGCCCGCACCCTGGCATCGGCGTTGAACGCCGACTACCGGCATCTGGAAGATCTGCCACGGGCCTAGCCTCAGCTGGCCCGGGGGTTGCTCAGGGCCTTGCTCCATACAGGATTGTCACAGCGAGGGCAGGGCAGTGCCTGCTGATTACGCAGGGTTTCCAGGTGGCCACAGTATTCGCAGGCATACAGGTCTTCACGGTCAACCTTGGTCAGTGACACACGATGCTCGGGCGGCAGGATCGACAGCCCCGGCTTGACGTCTTCACGCTCGTGGAAGTACAGGCTGACATCGCCATTGACCTCCAGAATGCCCAGGCGCACCTGCCCCAGATGCTCGACGCCGCGCAGGCGCAGTTCCATCAGGAACTCGGCGTGGGTGATGTTGCCGCTCTGCAGCGCCTTGAGCTCGAAAACGCCGTCGCGAATGATCAAAAACGGTTTGCCTTCCAGCCATTCGCCGAAGCGACCGCTGCGTTCGGTCAGAAAGGTGGTCAGGCGATAGAAGATGATCATCGCCACGAACACCACCAGCACCGGCAGGATGGGTACGTCCTCGTAGAAGGTCACGTCGCCAGCCGCCGAGCCCAGCGTCAGGATCACCACCAGCTCGAACAGCGAAAGCTGGCGCACCCCGCGTCGCCCGGCGATCTTCAGGAACAGGAAGACCACCACATAGGCCATCAGCGTGCGGGCGACCACCTCGCCGAGAAAGCCCATGTTGACTTCACCCAGCAGCACACGATGCCAATCGAACGCCTGCATTTCCAATCCCTTGCCTGACCAAAAGCGCCGATTGTACACCGGCGGTGCTGGCTGTCTGCGAGACGTACCGCTGACGCCCTATGTGGCGTCAAGGGTCCGTGCTGAAGCCTTGGCGGGGGTTAAACGTCAATTTTCCGTTACCATTTTGACGTAAGTTGCAACCCGCTGTTTTTGATGTATTTTCCTGAGCACGTCCATGCAAGGAAAGGCCATGCCTGTGAATTCGAATGCCTACCCCTGCGAGCCTTGCGGACTGTTGGGCGATAGTCAGCCCATGCGCGACCTGTACAAGCTCATCAGCAAATTCGCCGCCACCGACTCACCGGTTCTGATCCACGGCGAGGCGGGCACTGGCAAGCAGTTGATCGCGCGTGCGCTGCACCAGCAGTCCCAACGCAGGCAGCAGCCATTCATCGTGTTCGACTGCCAGGCTCGCACCCATCGTCCGGGCCAGACGCCGTTGTTCGCACCCGGCTGCGGGCAGAGCAACGTGCATCCGCTGTCCGGCAGCGTGCTGCAGGCTGCCGACCGGGGAACCTTGCTGCTGCAACAGGTGCAAGACTTGCCGCTGGACGTTCAGGAGCAACTGCTGCGCTTTCTCCAGCGCAAGGCTTCAGGGGAAGTGGACGTTCGGGTGCTGGCCACCAGCGACACCGACCTCACCGTGGCCATGAGCCGGGGACAGTTGCGCGAAGACCTCTACTATCGACTCAACGTGCTGGAGATCGTCGCGGTGCCCTTGCGCGAACGCTATGGCGACCTGGCCATGCTGGCCAACCATTTCGCGCAACGCTACAGCCGCGAGAACGGCCGACGTCATCGTCCCTTCAGTCAAGAGGCGCTTATTGCCATGGGTGAGCACGACTGGCCGGGCAACGTCCGCGAGCTGGCGAACCGGATTCGCCAGGCGCAGGCGCTGGCCCCCGGCAATCAGATCGAAGCCATCGACTTGGGGCTGGGTATCGAAACCCTGGTCACCGCGCCGATGGGCACGCTGAACGACTACAAGCACCGGGCCGAGCGTCAGGCGCTGGGCGATGTGCTGCTGCGCCACGGCGGCAATCTGAGCACGGCGGCCAGGGTGCTCGGCGTTTCACGCCCGACGCTCTACCGCCTGCTGCACAAACATCACATGCGCTGATCGCACGCTAGGGTTGATCCAGAACATGTCGAATGCTCGCCAGCACCTGCGCTTCGCGCGCCAGCCAGTCACCGCTGATGACGGTGCAGGGCAGCGCGTGGGCCTGCAGCCACGCCTGGCTTTGCCGAAAAAAGGTTTGCCGTTGAGCCAGGTCAGGCTGGCAGCGCTGGCCGTCCGCGGACCATTCGACGCCTTCGGGCGAGAGCAACAGGTGGGCATCGTAGTGGCGCTCCAGCAGCGCTGGCTCAAGCCACGCCGGGCAGTCGTCGAACAGGGTGCGGCTCCACAGCAGGTTGCTCAGCAGGTGCGTGTCGAGCAGCAACAGTGCGGGCTGGCTGCGGCGAGCGGCATCCTCCCAGGCCAGCTGACCACGGGCGATGGTGTCGATGTCGGCATAGCAGGTGTCGCGCTGCTCTCGGTCGATGAAATGGCGCACGTATTCGCCCACGACCACGGCGCCCAAACGCACGCGCATGCGTTCGGCCAGCCAGCTCTTGCCCGACGACTCCGGCCCGCACAGCACAACCACTTTCATCGCGACACCGCTTCGCTGTTGCGCCACTGGTGCCAGCCGTGAACGGCCAGCATCAGGAACAGGCCATACAGCGCAGCCGTCAGGTACAGGCCCTGATGGACGAACAGACCGACGAAAATGGCATCCAGCACGATCCACAGCGGCCAGCATTGCACGCGCTTGTTGGCCATCCACCACTGCGCCACCAGGCTGAAGCCGGTGAGCAACGCGTCCAGCCACGGCTGGCTGGCATCGCTCCAGGTAGCCATCGCCGCGCCCAGTGCCAAGCCCGCTACCAGGCCGATTGTCAGCCCACCCAGAAGAGGTTTGAGCGCCAAGCGGGTCACCGCTGGGCCCACGGCTGTCCCATCGCCACGGGTCCACTGCCAACAGCCGTACACCTGGACGCCGGCGTACACCACCTGCAACAGCATGTTGGAGTACAGCTTGTAGTCGTAGAACACGTACGAATAGATCAGCACCATGACCAGGCCGATCGGCCAGCACAGCCAGTTCTGCTTCACGGTCAACCACACCGCGATCACGCCCAGCGTGGCGGCGAACAATTCCAAAGGCGACATGGGCAATCTCAGGCAGGTGCATGCAATGCATGCAAAGCCGGGATTGTAACCTGCGCCGCCGATACTGCGCGCGTCTTGCGCGGTACACCCGCTGCAAAGATGAAACTTCAACTCAACCAACACTCACCGACGCTCGCGTGCGGATTTGCACAAGCTGCTCTGTTAGCATCGCGGGGCCCGACGGCAATGAGTTCTACTAAACAGACAGGACCACGCCAGGCGCGGGTCCAATTGGGGGAATGATGGATTTTTGGACCGCCATGCAGGCGCTGATTCTAGGCATCGTGGAAGGCTTGACCGAGTTCCTGCCCATTTCCAGCACCGGTCACCAGATCATCGTGGCCGACCTGATCGGTTTCGGCGGCGAACGGGCCATGGCCTTCAATATCATCATCCAGCTGGGTGCGATATTGGCGGTTGTGTGGGAATTCCGTCGCAAGATCCTCGAAGTGATCACTGGCTTGCCGACCCAACGCAACGCCCAGCGCTTTACCCTGAACCTGTTCATCGGCTTCCTGCCGGCGGTCGTGCTGGGGGTGATTTTCGCCGACAAGATCCACGAATACCTGTTCAACCCCATCACCGTGGCGGTCGCTCTGGTACTGGGTGGTTTCATCATGCTCTGGGCCGAGAAGCGCGAACATGCCGTGCGTGTGCACCACGTCGACGACATGCGCTGGAGCGATGCCCTCAAGGTCGGTTTCGCACAGTGTCTGGCGATGATTCCAGGGACCTCGCGCTCGGGCTCGACCATCATCGGCGGTCTGCTGTTCGGTCTGTCGCGCAAGACCGCCACCGAGTTCTCGTTCTTCCTGGCCATGCCGACCATGGTCGGTGCCGCGGTGTACTCGGGTTACAAGTTTCATCACCTGTTTCAGCCGGCCGACTTCCCGGTGTTCGCGCTGGGCTTCGTGGTGTCGTTCATCTTCGCCATGATCGCGGTGCGCGGCCTGCTCAAGTTCATCGCCACCCACAGCTACGCCGTGTTCGCCTGGTACCGCATTGCCTTCGGCCTGATCATCCTGGCGACCTGGCAGTTCGGCTGGATCGATTGGTCTAGTGCGCAAGGCTGATGCGGCGCCCGATCGGGCGTCTGCGCGACCGCGCAGTGGGCAGCAACGCCCGGTACAGTTCCTGGCGTTGAAAGTCACGGTGTTCTTCGTACTGTGCTTGCTGCCTTTTCTCGGCGTGTTGCGTTTGGCGATGGCCGGGCACCCGTCGGGGCTGGCGGTCTATGCACTGATGAGCCTGCTGACGGTGGGCTTGTACTGGCACGACAAGCGCCAGGCCCATGGGCAGGGCCAGCGCACCCCGGAAAAACTGTTGCACGGCGCCGAACTGCTGGGCGGCTGGCCAGGCGCACTCATCGCCCAGCAACTGTTCCGGCACAAGACGCGCAAGGTTTCCTATCAACTGGTGTTCTGGCTGATCGTTGCGCTGCACCAGGCGTTCTGGTTCGATCAGGTCATCTTTGCCGGGCAGCACCTGGGACTTAGGTTCTGACCCTGGCCTCGAGCCTTTCCCCATGAAAAATACCCCCGCACAGTGTGTGGGGGCATCGGGTATTGCGCGCGGTTAGCTAATGCTTAGTGCGCAGCTGCACCACCGTGGGCAGCGGCCAGCTTCTTGGCCTCTACCAGGTGGGCTTTCAGCTTGGGCAGGGTCTCGGTGGCGAATGCTTTGAGCTCTGCGTCTTTACCGTTCTTGATTTCGTCTTCGAAAATCTCGATGGTCGCTTCATGCGCCTTGACCTGGTTGTTGGCATAGGCCTGGTCGAACGACTTGGCCGAGCGCAGTTCCAGGATCATTGCCTTGGCCTTGTCCAGCAGTTCGGCATCGTCCGAGACGTCGATGTTCTTCTTGTCAGCCAGTGCCTTGAGCTTCTGGTTGGCGGCAGTGTGGTCCTTGACCATCATGTCGGCGAAAGTCTTGACGTCCGCGGCGGTGCCTTTTTCCAGCGCCAGCTTGCCTGCTTCGACTTCGGCCACGCCTTTGGCGGAGGCGTCCTCGACGAAATCATCGGAGGCTGCGAAGGCGCCATGGCTGGCGAGCGAGACGGAAAGGGCGAGGGCAGCGGCGTAGAATTTGGATTTCATGGTCAATTCCTTGTGTAGGGTATGAAGCGGACTGAGCGTTGCAGGCCGTGAAAGTGTGACTGCCGCCGGAACGCAGCAGTTTCATCGGATGTGCATCCATCGCTGGATTGCACGTGGCGCGTGGCCATTCAGCCCTTGCTGTGCTCGTCGGACGTCGGGGCAATGGCGACGCCCCGTGGTCCGGCGAAGCCCCAGATGGCGAGCCCGACCAGCGGAAAGATGAAAATCAGTACGGTCCAGCCAATCTTCGTGCCGGAACTCTTGGTGCTTTTCCAGACGCTGGCCAGCGCCCACAGATCGAGCAGTAACACGATGACCGCTGCGGCGGTCCAGAAAATCGACGTTTCCATGTGTAGGCTCATTGATCAAGGTAGGTCCTACAGGGGAGGGTCACCGTGCTCGGCAAGTTCAACCGGATCGGTCGGTGGTGCCGTTTTCGCCTCAATGGGCGTGTCGGCTGCCGGTCGGGTCCTGGATCTGGATGATCTGGCCTTTGCTCCATGCGTCTGCACCGGGGTCGATCTGGGGTGTGGGAATGTCGGCGCGCTGTTGTTTCTTCTCCGCGCTGTCGATGCCGAAACGCTTGTCCCGCTCGCGTACCAACGCCGGGTCGACCTGTCCATCGCCTGTGAAGCCCATCATCAGTTGCGGCACGCCCAACGGCAGCTGCTTGTCCAGATCGGTGTGCCAGGTGTGCCAGGTCTTGCCGTAGGTGTTCACCAGCTTGTCCATCAGGGCATGCTCGGCAGGCGCGGGGATGCCGGCCGCGATCAGCTGGCCAGACTTCACTTCGTGAACGTGGCTGTGCCATAACGCTTTTTCGGCCTTGGGCAGTTGAGCGAAAAGCCGGGCACTGATGATGTATTCAACGCCCATCAGCTTGGCGTCCTTGACGTTGCCGTCATAAATGACGCACTGGATGACTTCCTCGTTGAGGATCGCGCAGTAGTGATGGGCTTCCATCTGCGCGCCGGGGTGTCCGTTGTAGAAATGAAAGCCGTCCAGATAGGCGTTCAACTCGTTGATTGGCGGACGTGACTGCAGCGCATTGACGCCCGCGTCGAGGGTTTTGGTCAGGGCCGTGGTCGGGGCGCCAGGCGCGTCCACCTTGGATGCGCTGTTGTTGCCGGCGCATCCGGCCATGGCCAGGGCGGCCAGGCACAGCACTGGAGTGCGCGCGGTACGGCGTGGCGAGAAGAGCGAGCGGGTGCTCATGCTGGAGTCCTTTTCAGTGAGGAGAGTGCGGTGCTGGATCGAACGATCAGGCCGCACAGGGCACTTCATAGAGTGACCGGCACCGTCAGGGTTCAGCTCGGCGAGGGCCGCTCGCCCGTCTGTACAATATTTCACGGAACCGGGGTGTGACTTGGCCCATCCTATGCTGTGTCAGAACCTACCCCCGAGGTTTTGCCAAGGAAGAGCGCCGCGATGGTCCGTCGTTGTGCAGTAATCGTTTCTCTGCTGCTGTTGAGCCTGCTTTCGGTGCAGGCTCAAGCGAATCCTCACGCCCGCTGGAACGTGGGCTATCACCTGCTGACCTTCAACGACCCGCTCGACGATCAGCCGATGCACGCCTATGCCTTCTATCCAACCCAGGACCGCACACATCCAGCGCGTCTGGGCGGCTACAGCATCGACGCGCAGCAAGACGCGGCAGTCGCCATCGGTCGCTTCCCGGTGTTGATGCTGTCACACGGCAATACCGGCACGCCGCTGGCGCTGCACGACTTGATCACCGCGCTGACCCGCAAGGGCTTCGTCGTGGTAGCGGTCGTACACCCGGGCGACAATGCCCAGGATCACAGCCGGTTGGGCAAACTCAGCAATCTCTACGGACGGCCGCTGCAGATATCCCAAGCCATTACTGCAGCGCTGGGCGATTCGATGCTGTCGCCTTTCGTGAACACCCATGCGGTCGGTGTGATCGGTTATTCGGCAGGCGGCGAAACCGCCTTGATTCTGTCCGGTGCACGGCCTGATCTGCAGCGCCTGCGCAAATACTGCGAAGAGCGACCCTACGACGCCGATGCCTGCCAGACCCGCGGGGAACTGGAAGCCGATCGGGATGACCTGACCCCCGAGGCCGACCCACGGGTGCGTGCACTGCTGCTGATGGCGCCGTTGAGCCTGATGTTTGGCCGCCAGACCTTGGCCGAAGTCCATCTGCCTACGCTGATCTACAGCGGCGACAATGACCAGCTTGTGGCCATAGACAAGAATGCCGAAGCGCTGGCGCGCAAGCTGCCGGGCAACACCGACTACCGCCTGCTGCCCGGCGCCGGTCACTTCGTGTTCATGGCCCCGTGCACGGACGAACAGCGCAGCGCCTCGCCGGCGCTGTGCACCGATGCCGACGGCGTGGACCGCGAAGGTATCCACCGCGACCTTATTCACGAGGCGGGCAAGTTCTTCACTCACACCCTGGGTCGGCCTTCACGCGCCGGCCTGCAGACCGCCGATCACTGATCCTGTCGCGACAGCCACGCGGTCAGCCCCAGGGCGATCAGGGAGAGGCCGGCCGCCAAAGCGAAGATCGAGCCATAGCCAAACCCGGCAGCCACCGCGCCCATCACCGGCCCGGCGATCGCCAAGGCCAAATCGAAGAATACAGCGAACGCACTCAGGCCTGCGCCCCGGCTGGTGCCGGGCACCTTGTGGATGGCCAGCACGCCCAAGGCTGGATAGACCAGCGACAACCCCAACCCGGCCAGTGCCGCGCCCGCCAGGGTAAACACCGTCGAGGGCGCTAGCCACAGCATGGCCAGCCCGACCACTTCGGTGGCGATACAGGCCATTGCCACGGTGGAGCCACCCAAATGGTTGATGCTATTGATGAACACCAGGCGAGCCGCGATGAAACTGATGCCAAAGGCGGTCAGGCACCAGGCCGCGCCTTCCCAGCCGCGCTCCACGTAATACAGGGTAATGAACGTGGTGAGGGTGCCATAGCCGATCGAAGCCAGCATCAGGCTCATGCCATGGGGCGCAACCCGGCCGAAGGCGGACCAGAACGGCATGCGCTCACCCCGCACCACGGGTGACGCCGGTGTGTCGCGGATCATCCACAAGCCCAGAGCGCTCAGCGCCATGAGCGCAACGCCCAGGCTCCAGAACCCGGCGAAGGCCACCATCAATACACCCAGCGGGGCGCCGATGGCGATGGCGCCGTAGGAGGCGATGCCGTTCCATGAGATCACCTTGGCCATGTGTTCGGCGCCGACGCGGCTGATTCCCCAACTGCTGGTACCCACCCCGATGGCGCCCTGCGCCAGGCCGAGGACTACACGCCCGGCGATCAGCACGCCCAGGCTCCACTGCGGTACGCTGTGCAGAAACACCGAGGCGAACGTCAGCGCTCCGCTGATGCCGATACCGATCAGCCCATAGACGATGGTGCGCTTGGTGCCCAGCGCGTCAGCCATGCGTCCGGCGCTGGGGCGGCTGAGCAGAGTCGCCAGGTACTGCGCGCCGATCACCACGCCGGCGGCCACCGCGCTGAACCCCAACTGGTCGTGCACGTAGCCGGGTAGCACCGCGATGGGCAGGCCGATGGAGATGAAGGCAATGAACGTGTAGAACACGATGGAGATGATTTGCAGGGTGATCGAGGACGAAGAGGACGTCGCAGGTTGGGCAGACTCGGTCATGGGCTCGTTCGCAGGCGTGCGGTTGAGGTCCCCTTGCACAGGGAACGTTGGTTAAAGCAAAGCAGGCTATCGATTATTTGCAACCTCAACACAACGCGCCCTTGTAGCAGCGGCTCAAGCCGCGTCCAGCCTCACCACGTTACATCAAGCACACCGCATGCCCCGTGACGCGGCTCGCGCCGCTGCTACAGGGGCTGTTCCAGCAACGCGATGGTTCTCGCATCGCTCTCGCCGTCGAAAAACCGCTCCAACACTTGCTGGAAGCACACCTGCTCTAGCGCCACGCTGGCAAACAAGGTCATGCACGAGCGCAACTTCATGTCATCGGGGGTGCCGAACATCGCCCTGGCGCTCTGACCGGAATGCTCCAGCACCGTGCGCGTGCATTCGAGCAAGCGCGCACCCAATAATGGATTGTTCAGATAAGCCGTTGCCTCGGCCGCGCCGCTGATCGCATAGAAGCGCGCCGTCTCGCTATGACCGAGGCCAGCCAATTGGGGAAAGATGAACCACATCCAATGGCTGCGTTTGCGACCACTGCGCAGTTCTTCGAGGACATCGGGGTACACGGCGCGCTGGGCGTCGATGAAGCGGTTCAGATCGAAGGTATCGTTCATGGCCAGTAGATCCCCCAGGGATTGTGTGCAGTTCTGGCCACGGTCGCGCAAGGGAGTTCCATCAACCAGACCAGACCGTCAGCCTTCGGCCAATAGCACTTCCACGCCCAGCTTGCGAATGGCCTCGGCGGCCACCTCGGTCAGCTCACTGTCGCTGATGACCACATCGAACTGCTCTAGGCCGGCGATCTGGTACATCCCGAACGTGCCGTACTTGGAGCTGCTGGTGATCAGCACCCGCTGCGACGCCGCCTGCATCGCCACCTGCTTGACCTCGACCTTGAGCGCCGAAGGGGTGGTGATGCCCCGTTGCAGGTCCCAGGAACTGGTGGACATGAAGGCAATGTCGGTGGCCAGCTGGCGTAACGTCGCCACCGCCAAGCCCCCGACGCAGGAACGATTGGGGTGATCCAGCAGGCCGCCGGTGTGGATGACATCCACATGCACCGCTTCAGCCAGCGCATGCACGATGCCGAAGTCGTTGGTCACCACGGTCATGCCCGACAGGGCAGCGATGTGCGGGACGATCTCCAGCGTGCTGGTGCCGGCATCCAGATACACCGTCATGTCGTCGCGCAGCAAACCTGCCGCCAGAACCGCCATGGCCTGTTTCTGTGGCTGTTCGGCGACCGCCTTGGACTGGTGGCTGGGCTCGCTGTGCAACTGGCTGGCGATGCGCACACCGCCAGGCACCGAATACGCCCGGCCTTCCTGCTCCAGCACACTGATATCGCGGCGCACGGTCATGTGCGAGCAGTCGAACATTTCCGTCAGCTGGTGCACGCTGAGCACCTGATGCTTGCGCAACTGGCGCAGGATCTGTTCCCGGCGCTGGTCCGGAATCATCGGTGCGGCGCCAGTGATGGCGAGATCCTCGTCGGTGGGCATTCAGGCTCCGTGGCGTGCAGGCAGATAGTCAGGCGGACATCTTAGCGAATCACCGCTTCGATCAATAGAACACCGAGCAAACCGATCACCGATTGCAGACACAGCATCAGGGTCCATGTGCGGAAGGTCTGCGCCACACTGAGCTGAAAGTATTCCTTGAACAGCCAGAAGCCCGAATCGTTGACGTGGGACAGCATCACGGCACCCGAGGCGGTCGCCAGTACCAGCAACTCCGGTGACAGGCCCGGATAGGCCAGTGCCAGAGGCGCGACGATCCCGGTGGCAGCGACGGTGGCAACGGTCGCCGAACCGACGCAGATGCGCAGCAGCGCCGCGATGCCCCAGCTTAGAATCAGTGGATTCACCGCCCAGCCCGAAGCATGGTGAGTGATCAGTGCATCCAGGTGAATGGTGGTAAGCATTTCCTTGAAGCCGCCGCCGGCACCCAGGATCATCACGATCGCGCCCAGCGGTGCCAGACCCTGGCTGGCCATCTTCTGCACCTGGCCCAGGTTGAACCCGGCGCGCAGGCCCAAGGCGAAGAAGGCAAAGATGACCGCGATCAACAACGACAGGATCGGATTGTTCAAGGCGTTGAATACCGCATAGGCCATCGAGCCCTTGACGCTGAAGGCCAGGCCCAGGGTACCGACCAGCATCAGGCCGGGCGGTAGCAGCACGGCGATGATCGACGACAGCAGTGACACCTGGTTTTGATCGGGGCTGACTTCACGCGCACCCACCGGGCCGGCGGTGAGGTCAGGCGCCGGGCCGAACCAGGGGCTGATCAGGCGGGTGAAGATCGGCCCGCAGATGATCGCGGTGGGCACGGCGATCAACAAGCCGTAGAAAATGGTCAGGCCGGTGTTGGCGTGGAACGCGGCGACCGCCAGCGTCGGCGCGGGATGTGGCGGCAGCAGGCCGTGGGACACGTACAGGCCCGCGGCGAGCGGCAGACCGATGTAGAGCAGATGGCTATGGGTGCGCTTGGCCACCGTATACACCAGTGGCGCCAGCATGATGAAACTGACGTCGAACAGGTGCGGCATGCCGATCAGCAATGCGGCGGCGCAGATAGCCCAGGGTGCGTACTGCACCGGACGCTGGCCGATGAACGCGTTGGCGATGCGGTCGGCGCCGCCCGAACCCAACAGGATGCCGCCCAGCAGCGTACCCAGACCAATTACTGGCCCGGTCTTGGCCAGCGCTGAGCCGAAGCCCTTGGCGAAGCTGTCGATGGTCTCGCCGGCGCCCGCACCACTGAGCAGGCCAAGGCCGATCGCGGTGAGGGTCAGGGCCAGGAACGGGTTGAGCTTGAGCTTGGTGATGAGCAGGATCAACACCACGATGGCGCCGGCGGCCATCGCGAAAATCAGCAGTTCGCTATTCATGTTTTTATGGAACCTGTGAAGTGGACGTCGGTGCCCGTGTCGGGCACCGGTATCGGCTCAAGGCCGCTGCGCGTTCAGGCCGGTTGCAGGCCGGTCTGCCAGGCGCGGTGCAATTCATCGTTGTACTGTTCGATGTCACCCATCAGCAGCAGCTCGCCAGCCTCGATGTTCCGCGCGGCGGTGGCGTGGGCTGCCAGGTACAACGGAGCGATATCGTCGGGGGCATCCGAACGCCCCAGCAGTACGGCCTGCACACCAGTCAGGTCGTGGTGGTGGCCACCCATTTCCAGCACGGTGCCTGCAGCGATATCGACCGTGGCGCGTCCGGCCAGAATGGTCGACTGGCTCGGCTTGTCGGTGCCCGAAGCTCGTTTGTGCAGCACGGCGTTGAGCAGGGTGATCGGCGTTTCCACGCCCATGAAGTGGTAGGGCAGGTACAGGCAGGCGTAACGTCCGTTGCGGCTCACCACGTGGCCTTTCTGCGCGAGCAATTCCCAGGTCGGTTTGTCGTGGGTGCGGATGATCACGAACACCCCCCCGGCAAAGCTGGCCTCGTCTGGTAGGCGCAGCACGTTGAACACCTCGATCACGCCGCTACGACCCAGCACACCACCGTCTTCACGCAAGGCGTAGATGTCGGCCAGTTCACTGGTACGGGCAATCGGGTAGTGCAGCAGCTCCACATCCGGCACCAGACCGGTATTGGTAGCGACCACCGACATTTCGCAATAGTCGGCTGTAGCGGACGTCTTCAGGCCGTTCAGGGCAGCGCGACGCGCCTCCAGGGTAGCGGGAATGTCGTCGCCCAGGCGTAGCAATTCGCCCATGGCCGGCGCGGAAATGGTGGTGTCAAGCTGGGTGATGCTGCCGTCCTCGGGGTTGAACACCAGATCGTATTCACTGGACTTGCCCGCCGCGACAATGTCCAGCTTGAGCACACGCGCCCAGCTGACCCAGCCGATCAGGTTGGCCGGCTGGTCACCGTCGGCGGTGGTGTAGACCACATCGTGTTGTGCAGCCAGGCGGGACAGGGCGATACCCGCAACCGAGTCCACTTCCTTGCTGACCATGGCGACGTGACGACCGTCCTCGATGGCGCGCCGGGCGACCTGGTAGCCAATCGCAGGGTTGCCGGTGGCTTCCACCAGAATGTCGTAGCGGGCTGCCTGCAGGAGGGCGACGTCCGCGACCAGCACAATGGCATCGGCCGGTGCACTGGCAACCGCAGCGGCGTCGTTGCAGATGTGTAGCTGTTCTGCGGCAAAGCCCAGTTCGACGCACAGCCCATGCAGGCCGGGCACGTCCAGGTCGCACAGAACGGCGGGGACCAGATTGGGCATCAGCCGGGTCTGGGCCAGCAAGGTGCGCGAGAACCCCCCCTTGGCGCCGGTGAGTGCGTAACGTACGGCCTGATCGGCTTGTGCAGCGAACAGCAATTCGAAATTCATGGTTCGTCCTCGGTGAAGGGAAAATCGGCAGCGACCACCGGATGAACAATATTTGTTATGGATTCGTAGCTCCCGAGTGACAGCACGATAGTGCGGACTTCACATTCAGGTCAATTTATTTAACATGGATTAACACTTCGGTCGCTTTCGCTTGTAGTATTGGGTCATTGAATCGCTCAGATGAACCAATAATTAACATGCACCGTGCCCGCCACGGTGACCTGTGCAGGAGATGCCACTCATGACCGCTGTCCATCGCCCGCTGCTCGGCTGCATTGCCGACGACTTCACCGGCGCTACCGATCTCGCCAACATCCTGGTGCGCGGCGGCATGCGCACGGTGCAATCGATTGGCGTTCCAGACAGTGATCTGGCGGAATTCGCGGAGGCGGATGCCATCGTCATCGCCCTCAAATCCCGTACCACGCCGGCGGCCAGCGCCGTTGCCGAATCGTTGCAGGCGCTGGCGTGGTTGCGCGAACGTGGCTGCCAGCAGTTCTTCTTCAAATACTGCTCGACGTTCGATTCGACCGCAGAGGGCAACATTGGCCCGGTGACCGAGGCACTCCTGGAAGCCCTTGGCAGCGATTTCACCATCGCCTGTCCGGCGTTCCCGGAGACCGGCCGCACCTTGTTCCGTGGTCATCTGTTCGTTCAGGACAGCCTGCTCAGTGAATGCGGCATGCAGCATCACCCGCTCACACCGATGAAAGATGCCAACCTGGTCCGCGTGCTGGACGAGCAAACCACCGGTGCGGTGGGTCTGTTGCGCTACGACGTGGTCGGGCAGGGCGCCTCTGCGGTCGTCAAGCGTATGGACGAACTGCGCGCCGAAGGCGTGAGTTTGGCCATTGCCGACGCCGTGAGTGACGAGGATCTGCAGACCCTGGGACGTGCCTGCGCGAACCTCGCCTTGATCACCGGTGGCTCGGGGGTGGCCCAGGGCCTCCCGGAGAACTTCCGCCGCCAGGGCCTGCTGCGCACGGGCGATGCCGCTGCCATGCCTATTATCGAAGGCCGCGCCGTGGTATTGGCAGGCAGTACCTCCAAGGCCACCAATGGCCAGGTCGCCGCCTGGCTGGAAGCAGGTCGCCCGGCCTTTCGCATCGACCCGCTGGCAATCGCCCGTGGCGAGCCGGTCGTGGCCCAGGCCGTGGCCTTCGCCGATCGCGACGAAGCGGTGCTGATCTACGCCACCAGCAGTCCCGAGCAGGTGGCCGCCGTGCAGCGAGAGCTAGGTGCGGAGCAGGCTGGCGCCATGATCGAGAAGGCGCTTGGCGAGGTCGCGGCACAGCTGCAGGACAGAGGCTGGCGCCGCTTCGTCATCGCAGGTGGCGAAACGTCGGGCGCGGTGGTGCAGGCGCTGCAGGTCAAAGGCTTGCGTATCGGCCGTCAGATCGATCCTGGCGTGCCGGCCACCGTGGCCTTCGGCGGCACAACTGCGCTTGCGCTGACGCTCAAGTCGGGCAACTTTGGCAGCGTGGACTTTTTTGCCAAGGCCTTGGCCTGCCTGGCGGGAGATTTTTCGTGAGAAACGAACACGCCTTGCGCGAAGAAATCTGCGAAGTGGGTCTGAGCCTGTTCCAGCGTGGTTATACCGTCGGCAGCGCCGGCAACATCAGTGCGCGCCTCGACGACGGTTGGCTGATCACACCAACCGATGCTTGTCTGGGAAGGTTGCAACCACACACCATCGCCAAAGTCACCACGGCGGGTGAATGGGTGAGCGGCGACAAGCCATCCAAGACCCTGGCCCTGCATCGCCAGGTGTACGACCGTAACCCAGAAGTGAATGGCGTGGTCCACACCCACTCCACGCATCTGGTGGCCCTGACTTTGGCTGGGGTGTGGAGCGCCCAAGACATTCTGCCGCCGCTCACGCCTTATCAGGTGATGAAGGTGGGGCACATCCCGTTGATCCAGTACCAGCGTCCGGGCTCGCCCGACGTCGCCACACAAGTCGCGGAACTGGCCGATCAGGTGAGGGGGGTCATGCTCGAACGGTTGGGCCCGGTGATGTGGGAAAGCTCTGTGTCCAAGGCCAGCCATGCACTGGAAGAACTGGAGGAAACCGCCCGGCTGTGGCTGATGACTCAGCCCCGACCTGCACCCTTGAGCGACGCGGCCATCGAAGAACTCAAGACGGTGTTCGGTTGCGTTTGGTGAGTCATTGACCTTACTTGTGGAAAGGCCTTTGTTGGGCTTTACTGGTACCAGCGTCCAACAAAATCACAAGAGACGATGCCGATGAGCAACTCCCTGAAAACCCGCAAAAACGACAGCCATGTCGACGCCTGGGCCATAGGCTTCATGATTGTGGTGGTCATGGCGACAGCGGTGTACTGGTTCAGCCGAGGCTGACCCAGTACGGCAAGCTGAGTCTGCCTCAGTTGTCATAACCCAGATTGGGCGCCAACCAGCGCTCGCTGACGGCCAGATCCTGCTGCTTGCGCGCCGTGTAGCTCTGCACCTGGTCGCGATCAATCTTGCCCACGGCAAAGTATTGCGCCTGGGGGTGAGCGAAATACCAGCCGCTGACCGCCGCCGCCGGGAACATCGCGTAGTGCTCGGTGAGCGTAACACCGCTCTGCCCGTTGTGATCGAGCAGGTCGAACAGCGTGCCTTTCTCGGTGTGGTCCGGGCAGGCCGGGTAGCCTGGGGCAGGGCGGATACCCTTGTATTGCTCCTTGATCAGCGCCTCGTTGTCCAAGGTCTCCTCGGGGTCATAACCCCAGTGTTCCTTGCGCACCTGCTGGTGCAGCCACTCGGCGCAAGCCTCGGCCAGGCGGTCGGCCAAGGCCTTGACCATGATCGAGTTGTAGTCATCGCCGTTATCCTGATAGGCCTTGGCCACTTCTTCAGCACCGATGCCCGCCGTGGTGATGAAGCCGCCCACGTAGTCCGTCACGCCGCTGTCCCTGGGCGCCACGAAGTCGGCCAGGGAGAAGTTCGGCTTGCCATCGGTCTTGATGATCTGCTGACGCAGGTGATGCAGACGCGCCAGCGGCTGGCCGTCGTCGCCGTAGACTTCTATGTCGTCATCCTCGACCTGGTTGGCCGGCCAGAAGCCGAACACCGCACGGGCACGGATCAGCTTCTCGTCGATCAGCTTGCGCAGCATCGCCTGGGCATCTTCGAACAACGCAGTGGCCGCTTCGCCTACGACTTCGTCGGTGAGAATGCGCGGGTACTTGCCGGCCAGGTCCCAGGAGATGAAGAACGGCGTCCAGTCGATGTACTCGGCCAAGACGTTGAGGTCGATATCGTCCAGCACCTTGGCGCCGGTGAAGGTCGGTTGTACCGGGTTGTAGCTGCTCCAGTCGAAGCTGGCCTTCGCCGCCACGGCCTGGGCGTAGCTCAGACGTTCGGTGCGTGCGCTGCGGTTGGCGGTACGTTCGCGAACGTCGATGTACTCCAGGCGGGTCTTCTCGACGAATGCAGGCTTGAGCTCCTTGGACAGCAACTGGGTGGCAACCCCGACCGCACGTGAGGCGTCGGTGACGTAGATCACCGCATCGTTGCTGTACTTGGGTTCGATCTTGACGGCAGTGTGCGCCTTGGACGTGGTCGCGCCGCCGATCATCAAGGGCAGGTGGAAATCCTGGCGCTGCATTTCCCGGGCGACGTGGACCATCTCGTCCAGCGAAGGGGTGATCAGGCCGGACAGGCCGATGATGTCGCACTTCTGCTCACGGGCGACCTGAAGAATCTTGTCGGCCGGCACCATCACACCCAGGTCGACGATGTCGTAGCCGTTGCAGCCCAGCACCACGCCGACGATGTTCTTGCCGATGTCGTGCACGTCGCCTTTCACGGTCGCCATCAGGATCTTGCCCTTGGCCTCGGGCTTGTCGCCTTTTTCCAGCTCGATGAACGGAATCAGGTGGGCCACGGCCTGCTTCATCACCCGCGCCGACTTGACCACCTGGGGCAGGAACATCTTGCCCGAGCCGAACAGGTCGCCAACGATGTTCATGCCAGACATCAGTGGGCCTTCGATGACCTCGATCGGCCGCTTGAACGACTGCCGCGACTCCTCGGTGTCCTCGACGATGTGCGTGGTGATGCCCTTGACCAGCGCATGCTCCAGGCGCTGATTGACCGGCCAGCCACGCCATTCCTCGGTTTCGGCTTCCTTGACGCTGCCGTCGCCCTTGAACTTGTCGGCGATGGCGAGCAGGGCATCGGTGCCTTCGGGCGTACGGTTGAGGACCACATCCTCGACACGCTCGCGCAGCTCGGTGGGGATCTGGTCATAGATCTCCAACTGGCCGGCGTTGACGATACCCATGGTCAGACCGTTGCGGATGGCATGCAGCAGGAACACGGAGTGAATCGCCTCACGCACCGGGTTGTTGCCACGGAACGAGAACGACACGTTGGACACGCCGCCGCTGGTCAACGCATAAGGCAGTTCATCGCGGATGTAGGCGCAGGCATTGATGAAATCGACGGCGTAGTTGTTGTGCTCCTCGATGCCGGTGGCCACGGCGAAGATGTTCGGGTCGAAGATGATGTCTTCCGGCGGGAAGCCGACCTGATCCACCAGGATGTCGTAGGAACGCTTGCAGATCTCTTTCTTGCGCGCTTCGGTATCGGCCTGGCCGGCCTCGTCGAAGGCCATCACCACCACCGCAGCGCCGTAGCGCTTGCACAGCTTGGCGTGGTGAATGAACGCGTCGACACCTTCCTTCATGCTGATCGAGTTGACGATGCCCTTGCCCTGGATGCACTTGAGCCCGGCTTCGATCACTTCCCATTTGGAGGAGTCGATCATGATCGGCACCCGGGAGATGTCCGGCTCGCCCGCGATCAGGTTGAGGAAGGTGACCATGGCCTTCTGCGAGTCGAGCATGCCCTCGTCCATGTTGATGTCGATCACCTGAGCGCCGGCTTCCACCTGCTGCAGGGCGACTTCCAGGGCCTCGGTGTAGTTCTCCTCGCGGATCAAGCGGGCGAAGCGCGCCGAACCGGTGATGTTGGTGCGCTCGCCGACGTTGACGAACAACGACTGACGATCGATGGTGAACGGCTCCAGGCCCGACAGGCGGCAGGCCTTGGGGATCTCCGGAATGGCGCGCGGCGGGTAGCCGGCCACGGCGTTGGCGATGGCTTCGATATGCCCGGGCGTGGTGCCGCAGCAGCCGCCGACGATATTGAGGAAGCCGCTCTGGGCGAATTCTTCGATGATCTTCGCGGTTTCCGACGGCAGTTCGTCGTACTCTCCGAAGGCATTGGGCAAGCCGGCGTTGGGGTGGGCGGACACATGCGTGCCGGCCTTGTTCGACAACTCTTCCAGGTAGGGACGCAGCTCGCTGGCGCCCAGCGCGCAGTTCAGGCCCACCGAAATGGGCTTGGCATGGCTCACCGAGTTCCAGAAGGCTTCGGTGGTCTGCCCGGACAAGGTCCGGCCCGAGGCGTCGGTGATGGTCCCGGAGATCATGATCGGCAGCTCGAAGCCCAGCTCTTCGTAGACGCCTTGCACGGCGAAGATCGCTGCCTTGGCGTTGAGGGTGTCGAAGATGGTCTCAATCAGGATCAGGTCGGCGCCGCCCTCGATCAGGCCCTTGGTGGCTTCGGTGTAGTTTTCCACCAGTTCGTCAAAGGTGACGTTGCGGTAGCCGGGGTTGTTGACGTCCGGGGACAGCGAGCAGGTGCGGCTGGTCGGGCCCAGCACGCCGGCCACGAAGCGTGGCTTGTCCGGCGTTTCCAGGGTCTTGGCATCGGCGACCTGGCGCGCCACCCGCGCACCTTCGACGTTCAGCTCGTACACCAGCGATTCCATGCCGTAGTCGGCCTGGGACACCTGGGTGGCGTTGAAGGTGTTGGTTTCCAGAATGTCCGCACCGGCGTCCAGATAGGCCTTCTCGATGGCAGCGATCACGTCCGGGCGGCTGAGCAGCAGCAGATCGTTGTTGCCCTTGACGTCACTGGGCCAATCGGCAAAGCGCTCACCGCGGTAATCCTCTTCCTCGAGCTTGTAGCTCTGGATCATCGTACCCATGCCGCCGTCGAGAATCAGGATGCGCTCTTTGAGGGCTTGCTGGAGAGCTTGAAGGCGAGCACTGCGGTCGGACATGGGAACCACTCTTTCAGAAAATTCGGACACTGTGACAGGGTGCGGATAATAGCAAACCTGTGCGCTATTTGATCACGAAGGGCATGTCCATGAATTTCGCTCATGTTGATAAGCTGCTGTTTATTCGAATCACGGGCTACCTGCCGACCGTGAAACAGCAGTGCATCACCCCAGCCATCGACGAAATGCGCGACCTTTTCGGGATTTTTGCAGTCCCACCCCCCGGAATGCCCCGAAAAGGGGCGCGAATTCTCGTTTCAAAAGGCGGTACGCATGCTGATTTCGCTTCAAGCTCTACGGGCCCTGGCCGCCTGGATCGTGGTCTGTCATCACTTCATGCAGATCTTTTTCGACTTCCACGCCTCAGGCCCCATCGGTCAGTTCTTCACTGACCGGGGTGCGGTGGGCGTCGACATCTTCTTCGTCATCAGTGGGCTGGTGATCTACCTCTCGACCCAGGACAAGCAGATGCCCGCAGGGCGCTTCCTGCTCAACCGCATCATTCGCATCGTCCCGGCCTACTGGCTGTACACCGCGCTGATGGGGTTGATGCTGGTCAGTTTGGGGCAATGGCTGCCGCACGCCGCCATCGACCTGCCGCACTTCATCCTGTCGCTGCTGTTCATCCCCTCGGAAAACCCTGGCGGCTACGGCCTCTACCCGACGCTGAACGTGGGCTGGACGCTCAACTACGAGATGTTCTTCTACCTGTTGTTCTCCCTGGTGTTCACCGTGCCGCAGCGCTACCGGCCGTTGATTGTCGCAGCGGCTCTCGTGGCGGTCAGCGAAGTGCTCGGGCGTTATGGGGTGGTCAGCCGTTTCTATCAGAACAACATCATCTACGAGTTCCTGCTCGGCATCGGTATCGGCATGCTCTATCGCCGCGGCTGGATCGCCCAGGGCCTGTGGTTGCCGCTGGCGGTGATCATCGTGTCGGCGTTGCTGATCTATCACCTGGATTCCAGCGACCGTCTGCTGCACTGGGGCCTGCCCAGCGCCTTGATCGTGCTGGCCTGCGTGGCCATGGAGCCGCACTTCCGTGGCAGCCGCATCCTCAAGGCGTTGGGCGACTGCTCCTACTCGGTGTATCTGGTGCACGTGCTGGTGCTCTACGGCGGCTGGCTGGCCAGCGTGCGCTGGCACCTGAACCCGTATTGGGTGTTTGCGTTCTGCGTGCCGACCATCGCCCTGGTGTCTTGGGCCAGCTACGTGTGGATCGAAAAGCGCCTGTATCGCCGGGTCAAGCATTGGACCGACGCACGTCTGGATTCGAATGCGATGGCGCGTACCAACTGATTCCCGACCAAAACAGTCAGGCTTTGTCAGCGTCGCCGGATTCGCGTAAACTCCTGGCAAGTCTGTGAGGAACCACTATGAGCGCTATAACGATTACCGACGCTGCGCACGATTACCTGGCCGATCTGCTGAGCAAGCAGAACACCCCCGGTATCGGCATACGCGTGTTCATCACCCAGCCAGGCACCCAGTACGCAGAGACGTGCATTGCCTACTGCAAGCCGGGTGAAGAGAAGCCGGAAGACACCGCCCTGGGCCTGAAGAGCTTCACCGCCTGGATCGACGCGGTCAGCGAAGCCTTTCTCGACGACGCCGTTGTCGACTACGCCACCGACCGCATGGGCGGGCAGCTGACCATCAAGGCACCCAACGCCAAGGTGCCGATGGTCAACGCCGACAGCCCCGTCAACGAGCGCATCAACTACTACCTGCAGACCGAGATCAATCCCGGTCTGGCCAGCCATGGCGGCCAGGTCAGCCTGATCGACGTGGTCGAGGACGGCATCGCCGTGCTGCAGTTCGGCGGCGGTTGCCAGGGTTGCGGGCAGGCTGACGTGACTCTGAAGGACGGTATCGAGCGCACTTTGCTCGAACGCATTCCCGAGCTCAAGGGCGTACGCGATGTGACCGACCACACTCAGAAAGAAAACGCCTACTACTGATCGGCGTGGCGCCAGCACCGACTCGCTGCCTCTGTGTAGCGTCGGTGCCCGGTCTTACTGGCCGAAGCGCTGCGCATACCCCTGGGGACTGACCCCGAGCACTTTCTGAAAGCTGCGGCGCAGATTCTCTGCATGCCCGTAGCCGCACAACCGCGCCACACTCTGCACCGACAACTGTCCACCCTGAATCATGGCCCTGGCCGCTTCCAGTCGGACCCGCTCGATGTGTCGCGCCGGGGTGATGTTCAATTCGGCGAAGAACACGCGATACAGCGTGCGTGGCGTCATGTTGGCCTGCTGCGCCAGCGCTTCCAGGGACAGGTCGGCGCTGAGGTTGTGCGCGATCCATTCCAGCAGTTCGGCCAGCCTCGACGTCGGCCCGTTGATGCGTGCCAGGTGCGGGCTGAACTGCGTCTGTCCGCCCGAGCGCTTGAGGAACAGCACCAGGCGGCGCGCCACAGCCAGCGCCAGTGGTCGGCCCAGATCGGCTTCGATCAAGGCCAGTGCCAGGTCGATGCCGGCCGTGACGCCGGCCGAGGTGAAGATGTGGCTGTGGCCATCCTTGTCCGACGGATCATAGGTGTGCAGACGATCGCCCTGAACCTGTACGTTGGCGAAAGTCTGCAAGGCCTCGACATCATCCCAGTGCGTGGTGGCGATCAAGCCGTCCAACAGCCCGGCGCTGGCAAGCATCAATGCGCCCGAACACACCGAGCCCAATCGCCGTACCTGAGGCGCCGCCGCGCGCAGCCAAGCGAGCAGGGCGGTGTTGGCGCATTGTTCAGCATCGCTGCTGCCGCCGGGCAGCAATACCGTATCCAAAGTGGAGCAGTCCACTGACTGCCAGCTGGCATCGGCATGCAGTTTGAGCCCGGCCGAGGTCGCGACGGGCCCCGGGGTTTCGCCCAGCAGTTGCAGGTCATAGAAGGGCGCCAGCCCTTGGCGCGTCAGCTCGACGTTGGCCGAGGCGAACACCTGCATCGGGCCGGTTACATCCAGGCTCATCACGCCGGGGTAGACCAGGCAAGCGATCACTTTCATGGAAACGACCTCGCAGCGTGGTGATTCACGAACGGTACAGGTGAGCATGGCCGGCGCGGTACAGCGCGGAGTCCGCGAAGCTGTCCGTTTGCAGCACATGGCCCACGAGTATGAGCGCGCTGCGACGAAAGTCCTTGGTCGCGACCTTGTCCTGGATATCGGCCAGGGTGCCCAGCACGAAATCCTGATCCGGCCAGCTGGCCTTGTGGATCACCGCGACCGGGCACCCAGCGCCATAGCTGGGCAACAGCTCTGCGACGATCCTGCCCAGATTCTTTACCCCTAGATGAATGGCCAGTGTAGCGCCATGGTGGGCCAGGCTGGCCAGGCTTTCTCCCGACGGCATGGGCGACTTGTCGCCGTAGCGAGTCAGGATCACCGTTTGCGAAACGTCGGGCAGTGTCAGTTCCACCCCCAGCAACGCCGCACAGGCCGCGGTCGCGGTAACGCCCGGAATGATCTGATAGTCGATGCCATGCTCGCGCAGGCAACGGATCTGCTCGCCGATGGCGCCGTACAGCCCGGGATCGCCACTGTGCACTCGCGCCACATCCTCGCCACGGGCGTGGGCCTGGCGCATGATCTCGACGATCTGTTGCAGGTGCAGCTCGGCGCTGTTGTGCACCTGATGCGCAGTGTGCCCTTCGAGCACGGCTTCTGGCACCAGCGAACCGGCGAAGATGATCACCGGGCATTGGCGGATCAGACGCTGCCCCTTGACGGTGATCAGCTCCGGATCACCCGGTCCGGCGCCGATGAAGTAAACGGTCATGGGTATTCCTGACGGGCGGAGGGGTGAATGATATTCAAGTTGAGCGCTGCGTGCAGCCGCAGTGACGTTCCGTGCAGGCGATGGCGAGGGTTGCCACTGCCGAATGCCGTCGGCTGACGCGCAGCATCGAGGTGCACTGTGTGCAGCGTTCGGCCATGGCCAGCGCGGCACTTTCCGCCACGCCCAGGCAGCCGGTGGCGGCGAACGAGCGCGCGGAATGATGGCTGAGGCGATCTTGATAAGGCGCCAGGGTCTCGGCGCCATAGGTGGCGAACGGCAAGCCGAGCCGTTCGGCCAGCGCCACCAGCCCCGGTTCGTGCGCCTTCATATCAATGCTGGCGATGCCACGCACTTCAGCCCAGGGCAGGTCGTGTTCGAGCAGGGTTTGCTCCAGCAGGTCGTGCAACGCTTGCGCGGTGCACCCCGCACGACAGCCGAACCCAACCCACAGCGCTGTCATCGGCTTCAGCGACTGGCTCGGCGGAACAACCAGGCGCTGATCAGCCCCAAGGCCAGCCAGAACACGGCGTTGGTCACCAGCGAAGCGATGATGAACTGCTGCTCCAGAGCCTGCGGTGCCAGGCTCGAATGATGCTCGGGCTGGGGCGCGCCGATCAGGTGCGGTACCAACATGATGGCCAGTCCCAGAGCCTTGAGCAACGTGCCACGGCCGAACACCAGCAATGCCAGACCTGCCGCAGTGGAGGCCGCGGTACCGATCCACCAGGTCTGGCGCAGCACCAGGTCCGCTGCCTGGGTGCCGGGCAGCTCCGGCGGCAGCCCCAGGTTCGGCGCCAGACAGAACACCGCGAATCCGCCCAGTCCCCACAACAGGCCCTGAGCAGTGCGCCCAGGAGCGCGCAGCGTATACAACGCCACCAGCATCAGAGCGAACCCCACGGCCACCACCAGATTGCCTCCGGCGGTCGACAGCACGCGCTGCCAGCCGTCTTCCGGCTCCCAGGCCTCGGCGTGTTCGTGCCCGGCAGCGGAAACCTCGTCATGCGAGTGCTGGGCCGAGGCGGTTTCATAGGTTTCGCCCTGGAGAATCAGCGGCGAGACCCACAGGCTCTGCAGCAAGGTCAGCAGCAGGGCGGCCAACAATCCGCTGAAACCAGCGGTACGGGCGATGTGCTTGATCATCTCGGCGCTCCTCAATGGCACGGAAAGGCGGCGCTGTGCCGAGTATCGTGAGCGGCGTTGTGCACCGCTTCGATGTGCGAGAAGCCGGCGAAGCCCACCAGGCAGCAGCCCAGCAGGAAGGTGCCGACCGCCAAGGCGATGCGCTGCGCCAGGGTGCCGGCGGACGTCAGGGCGTGTTCGGGGGTGGAGGCGGTGGTAGACATGGCGTTCCCTCATGTGGTGCCTGCGGCGGTGGTCCACGGTATGTGGCACCATCGATCGGGCACGCGCACGAAGAAAGCCTGGCGCGGGCGCGCCATGCTCGCAACAGCGCCCGCCCACCGCAGGGTTGTCGATCAACGATTGTCTGGGCCGGTCTCCGGGCTTGCGAGGGGCGGCATGAAGTCCGCCTTGAAAGCATCGCCTTCCCATGCCCGCAGGGGCACAGTGGATCTGACACTTCTCTCGCTTACCGTTGCGGGGGCAGCACCGGACTTGTGCCAATCCCTCCTGGAGGCAGGCACGCACCGGTTTCCCGTTTCACCCTGTGAAGGGCACCCAAACGATGGCGCCTAGCAAATCATGTCGCCGCAGCATCGTCAATGCGCCGCGCGCTGTAGAATGCGCCCGCGGTCCGCGCTTTCTCCCTACGAAATGGAGTTCCCCATGCCCGAAGAAGGCAACATGCTACAAGCTGCCGTGGTGTTCCTGCTGGCTGCGGTGATCGCCGTGCCACTGGCAAAGCGCCTGCAACTGGGCGCGGTGCTCGGCTACCTGTTCGCCGGTGTGGTCATAGGCCCGCAGGTGCTGGGCTGGGTGGGCGATCCACAAAGTGTCAGCCACATCTCCGAACTGGGCGTGGTGCTGTTGCTGTTCATCATTGGCCTGGAACTGTCGCCCAAACGCCTGTGGGTCATGCGCAAGGCGGTGTTCGGCGTCGGTCTGGCCCAGGTGCTGTTGACCGCGGTGGTCATTGGCGCCGTGGCATTGCTGGCCTTCGGGCAGCCGTTGAACAGCGCCGTGGTCCTGGGCCTGGGGCTGGCGCTGTCATCCACGGCGTTCGGGTTGCAGAGCCTGGCCGAACGCAAGGAACTGAACAGTCCCCATGGCCGCCTGGCGTTCGCCATTCTGCTGTTCCAGGACATTGCCGCGATCCCGCTGATCGCCATGGTGCCATTGCTGGCCGGCGGAAGCGGCGATGCCGGCGAGGGCAGTACCCTGGATCACAGCCTGCGGGTACTGGGCAGCATCGCCGTGGTGGTGATCGGCGGACGCTACCTGTTGCGGCCGGTGTTTCGTATCGTCGCCCGCACCGGTTTGCAGGAGGTGTCCACCGCCACCGCCTTGCTGGTGGTGATCGGTACCGCCTGGCTGATGGAGCTGGCCGGTGTTTCCATGGCCCTGGGAGCGTTCCTCGCCGGCTTGCTGCTGGCCGACTCCGAATACCGGCACGAACTGGAATCACAGATCGAACCCTTCAAGGGGTTGCTGCTGGGCCTGTTCTTCATCAGTGTCGGCATGGGCGCCAACCTTGGCCTGTTGCTCGAAAGCCCGGCATTGGTGCTGGGCCTCACAGTCCTGCTGATCGGGATCAAGCTGCCGCTGCTGATGCTGATCGGGCGTCTGGCCGGTGGTCTGGGTCGGCTCAGCGCGGTGCGCCTGGGCATCGTGCTGGCCGCCGGTGGCGAATTCGCCTTCGTGGTGTTCAAGATCGGCCGCGAGCAGGGGCTGTTCGATGCGCGCCTGTACGACACGCTGCTGCTGACCATCACCCTGTCCATGGCGCTCACGCCCTTGCTGTTGCTGCTGTGCGCACGGCTGCTGCGGACCAAGACGCCGCCAGTGGAAGTACCCGAGGAATACCGCGAGATCGACAGCGACGCGCCCCGCGTGGTGATTGCCGGCATGGGCCGGATGGGGCAGATCGTGGCGCGTATCCTGCGTGCACAGAAGATCAGTTTCGTGGCCCTGGATACCTCGGTGGAATCCATCGAGTTCTCGCGCAGCTTTGGCCACCTGCCGGTGTTCTATGGCGACCCGTTGCGCCCCGAGATCCTGCGCGCGGCCAAGGTGGAGCAGGCCGAGTATTTCGTCATCGCCACCGACGATCCGGAAATCAACATCAAGACTGCCGAACTGGTCCACCGCCTGTACCCGCACGTGAAGATCATCGCCCGCGCGCGCAACCGCCAGCATGTGCACCGGCTGGTCGACCACGGCGCGCAGGCGGTTCGCGAAACCTATTACTCAAGCCTGGAGATCACACGGCGCACATTGGTGGGGCTGGGGCTGAGCCAATCCCAAGCCGATGCGCGGATCAACCGCTTCAAACGTCACGATGAACAGGTGCTGCAGGCCCAGCACGCGATCTACGACGATGAGGCCAAGGTCATGCAGACCGCCCAGGAAGCGCGGGCCGAGCTGGCGCGGCTGTTCGAGTCCGATCGCCAGGACGAAAAAGCGGCGGCGAAGGATGTTCCACGCCGCTGACGCTCAGCGTTGAAAAGCCGCCGGTGAACCTTAGACCGGCGGCTGGCGAACCACGTCGCTCGGGCCTTCTTCGTTGGCCGGGTGCAGGGTGCGCGTCGACATCTCGGCGCGCAGCTGCGGCAGGCATTCGGGGTAGCGGTTGTTGACGAAGGTGATCAAGCGCTCGCGTACATAGCAGCGAGCGTCCCAGTTGCGCGACGAATCCACCGAGCTCAACAGAATACGCAGTTGCATCGCCTTGTCGCTGGTGTCCGTGACCTGCAGCACCTCGACGCGGCCGTCCCACAGGTGCGGGATTTCCTCGCACAGGCGCCGGGTTTCGGCGCGCAGTGCTTCCAGCGGCACCGAATAGTCTACCCAGAGAAATACCGAGCCGATGATGCTCGACGTGCTGCGAGTCCAGTTCTGGAAGGGCTTTTCGATGAAGTATTGCAGCGGCACCACCATGCGCCGTTCATCCCAGATTTTCACCACCACATAGGTGCCGGTAATTTCCTCGATGCGCCCCCATTCGCCCTCGACAATGACCACGTCATCGATGCGGATCGGCTGGGAAATGGCGATCTGCAAACCGGCGATCAGGTTGCCCAGCACCGGCTTGGCGGCAAAGCCGGCGGCCAGTCCCGCGAGGCCAGCGGACGCCAAGAGGCTGGTGCCGATCTGCCGCACGGCCGGGAAGGTCATCAGGATCAAGGCAATGCCGAAGATCAGCACCAGCACGTTCAGACACTGCACCAGCACCCGCACCTGGGTCTGGATCCGCCGCGCCGCCAGGTTGTCCTCGATGTCCAGCGGATGCTTGATGGTCATGGTGGTGGCTACGGCCTTGACGCAACGCAGGCCCAGCCAGGTCAGGCAGGCGGTCACCAGCATGCCGTTGAGGTGGCGCACGGTGTTGATCATCAGCAGGTCGTCGGGCGCCGAGGTCCACACCGCCTGCAGGCTCATCAGCGGCATCAGCCACAACGTCGGCTGCTCGGCCCGCAGAATGAGCTGCCGGGCCAGGACGAATGACTTCGATACGCGGCGCAGGATGATCAGGCCGACCCAGCGGATCAGCAGAACGACACATACCGCCAGGATCGCGGCAATCAGCGTGCTCAGCCAGGGCAGCGGCACGCGGGCGAGCAAGGAGTCGGGAAGGGCGTATTCCATGGGTCGAAGGCTCGCGTGTGGCATGAACTGAAGTCGACCGGCAGATGCCGCTACGGTTCCCCGTCACCCGCAGCCGATCAGTCTGCCAAGCGGGTTTCACGCGATGGCGAGTGGCCGAAATAGCCGCTGTAGCACTTGCTGAAATGGCTGACGGAAACGAACCCGCAGGCGATCGCCACCTCCATGATCGACAGCTGTGAATGCTGCAGCAGCCGCCGTGCTTCGGTGACCCGCAGTTCCATGTAGTAGCGATGGGGGGAAGTGCCGAGCTGGTCCTGAAACAATCGGTCAATCTGGCGCCGCGAGCGGCCAACGAACTCGGCCAGCTGGTCGAGCGACAGCGGTTCCTCCAGATTGCTCTCCATCAGGTCGATGATGTTGCGCAGCGGCTGGCTGAGCTTGCCATTGGCCTGCGCGCCGCTGCGGCGAAAGCGCAGTCCTTCGAAGGCGAGGATATGCTCGACCCCGTCGGCCAGCGTGTCGCCGCGCTGGGCGCGGATCAGCGCCATCATCATGCTGAAGCCGCCGTTGGGGCTGGCGGCGGTGAAGCGGTCACGGTCGATGACCTGGCTGGCCGGAGTGACGGTGATCTGCGGGCTGAGTTCGGCCAGCGAGGCGCGGTTCTCCGGGTGCACCGCGCAGCGATAGCCATCGAGCAGGCCCGCCTGACCCAGAAACCAGGCACCGTTCCACAGACCACCCAGGGCGATGCCGCGTCTAGCACAGTCGCCAAGTACGCGATTGAGCAACACGGAGGCGCGCAGCGGGGTGCGAAAACCCCCACAGATGATCAGCATATCCAGTTCGTCATGCACGCCGGGCATCAACGGTGCATCCGGCTGCAGCAGGATACCCAGGTCACTGATGACCTGCCCGGGCGCCAGCCCGTAGGAACGAATGGCATAGGCGCTCGAGCTGATCAGGTTGGCCGTGACCAGGGTGTCGAGGCTGGCGGTGAAGGCCGCGAGGGAGAAATGCTCCAGCAACACGAACCCCACGCGCAGGCTGGCCTGGGTGCCGTCGCGCAGGCGCTCGTTGGCCGAAGCCAGGTACAGCAGGTTCTTGCTTTGCCCGGCGCCGCTGAAGATCCGTTGGGTCATTGACACCTGCTCCCTGAATGGCCATCGATCGCTGCGGATATTACCGTAGTGCTGCGCCCGCGGGTCTGCGAGACTGATGGCCCTTTTGCCGTGGAGGAAACTGCAATGCCTTATCTGCGACACGCCCACTGCCTGCTGTTGTGCTGGCTGATCGGCGCACCGGCCTGGGCCGACGACAGCGTGATCGTCTGGCCGGCCGACTGGGACGTGCAGATCCTGCCTGACGCGTCCGACGCCCAGGGCCAGCCCAGCGGCAGCCGCCAGCGCGCGACCAAGACGGACGCCAATGGCGACCCCTTGATGATTGTGGAAATGACCCGTGGCGCCCTGGCCCAGGACCATGCCGTCAACCTGGAAGCGGTGTTGCTGGAAATGCGCAAGGCGATCCAGATCAATTTTTCTCGCTCCGGCTACCAGAGCGTGTGCACCAAGGTGAAATCGACGACGCTGGGCAACCTGCCGGCGGCGCAGACCACCTGCAAGGTCACCCGCAACGGCACGCTGGCCATCACGCAGACCCTCGTTGCGGCGGTGCAGCCTGGCATGGCCTACGGCTTCAGCTATGCCGGCTCGGCAGTGGGTTATCCGCAGCTGGAAGCCGAAGTGATGGGGATTCGTCAGGGTCTACGCTTTGCCAAGTCCGAATAAGCGTACGAGCTAACGCCTGTATCGCACACGGGCATCCAGGGTGGCATATCTCCAAAAGACATATAAAAAGCATTATTTATTCTTTTTAAATATTCGGCCGAAGGTGCAGTCTCTACCTCACGCACTGCGGTGCGACCGAATGTCTAACGAGGATGACTGCATGACCATCAAAGCGATCAACGTACGCAACCAGTTCAAAGGCACCGTGAAGGAAATCATCGAAGGCCCGGTGGTCTCGGAAATCGACGTGCAGACGCCAGCCGGCATCGTGACGTCGGTCATCACCACCCGCTCGGTGCACGAGCTGGAATTGCAGATCGGCAGCGAAGTCATCGCCTTCGTGAAATCCACCGAAGTGTCCATCGCCAAACTGTAACAATTCCCCCGCATACTGATTCGGTCCCCACGTTTGACCACGTGGTGTCTTGTCACGTTTGAAGCCGAAAGCATCTTGAGGGTCGTGCTCTTGCAGGGGAGCACGGCCCTTTTTTTATTCCCCGCAGGTTTTGTGCGCCGCAGGTCGAATACGCCGCAGGTGACTCACCCCAGCGGCGTCGGCGCCAGAGTGCCGAGCAGGGCGACAGCCGCCACCGCGCCCAGGCCGCAGGCCCATTCAAGGGTGACCGTGCGCTTGAACGATTGCACGTCCAGCGGACCACGAGCCAGTTGCCGGCGGTGCCACACAGCCAGGCCGAGCATGGCCAGCACCAACGCCAGCTTGACGGCCAGGACCGTGGCGAACCCGGACGCACCTGGCACCGGCAGGAAGGAGCCGGTCAACGCACGGGTGTTGATCAGCCCGGTCACCAGCAACCCCGCCACCAGCACACACCCCACGCCACTGAAGCGACCCAGCACCACGCGCAGATCCTGATCGCCGGGGCGTGCAAGCACGAACATCAACAGCATCAGGCCGCCCAGCCACGCGCCGACACATAGCAGGTGGATCAACTGGTTGATCACCAGCCAGGTGCCCGCCGAGCCTTCGAACATCGCTGCATGACCGACCGGTGCTAGCGTGGCCAGGGCCAATGCACTCAGGGGGCGGGCCACCACCTGAAGTTTTGGATGAGGGATTCGCAGGCACACCAGGACCGCCACACAGGCGAACAGGTGCAGGGTCCAGACCTTGCCGAAAAAGGTTTCACTTAGGACCCGGCGCACCAGCGCCATGTCCAGCGAACCGCCCATCTCGAAGGCCACGGCGAACAGCCAGGCGACACCGCTGATCAGCGCGAGCGCTGTCAGCAGGCACACCAGGGGATCGATCAGGTTGCGCAGCCGACCTTTTTGGGCGGGCTGATCGAGCAGCAGCGGGCGGAACATGCAGGCGCCGAACACCAGCATCAGGCTGGTGAAATGCAGGAAGCGCAGAACGATCAACACACTCATGCTCAAGGACTCACGGTGAAGCGGTACTCGCCGGCGCTTTTGTGTGTGTCCACCGACACCACCTGCCAGTGCACCGTGTACTGCCCGGCCGCCAAAGGCGCGGTAGGCTTGACCACCAGGGTCTTGCGATCGTCGACGGCGCTGGCCAAGGGTTGCAAGGCGACCGGTTCACCGCCTGCGGCCGTCAGCGTGACCTTGCTGAAGCCCACTTCGATGGCTTCGGAAAAGCCCAGGCTCACTTGCGCCGGCGCAGCGACGGAAGCATCGGCGGCGGGCACCGGATGGGTCAGATGGGCATGGGCCATGGCCAGGGGGGAAACAAGCACGAGGAGGGCGGCGCTGAGCAACTTGCGGGCAGACATGGCGAGGGCCTTGAACAGTGAAAAAGGCCGCCAATAAAGCATGATCCGCACCGTTGGGCAACGCCGCCCGGTTTCGACGCGCCACGGCATGGCGAGGCGCCAGTCGGGCTGAACTCCCCAGGCCGGCTCCAGCCTAAGCTGCATGACTCACTGACCAGGAGGCCTTCATGGCCAGCAAGAAAGTAGCCGACATCGTGATCCAGACCCTGCAGGAAGCAGGTGTGCGCAACTGCTACGGCATCGTCGGCGACACGCTGAATCACGTGACCGATGCGATTTCGCGCAGCGAGATCGAATGGGTGCACGTCCGCCATGAAGAAGCGGCCGCATTCGCCGCTGGCGCCGAGTCGTTCATCAGCGGTCGCCTGACGGCCTGCGCCGGATCGTGCGGGCCTGGCGGCTTGCACTTCATCAACGGCATCTTCGAAGCCCAGCGCAACCACGCGCCCATGGTGCTGATCGCCAGCCAGATCGTAACCAGCGAACTGGGCATGGACTTTCCCCAGGAAGTAGACTTCAAAGCCATCTACGGCAGTTGCACGGTGTTCTGCGAGCAGGTGTACACCCCGGAGCAGGCACGCCGGGTGACCACGCTGGCTGCGCAGACCGCGCTCAATGAAGGCGGCGTGGCGGTGATCATCCTGCCGTCGGACATCAGCTCCGCCGAGGTCAAGAACGATCGTCCTTTCAGCGTCCATCAGCCGCGTCCGGTGTTGCAACCCAGCCTGGATGAGTTGAACGAAATCGCCGACATGCTAGGCAAGGGCAAGAAGGTCGCCATCTATGCCGGCTTTGGTTGCGAGGGCGCCCACGACGAACTGATCGAACTGGCCCAGCGCCTGAAAGCGCCCATCGCTCACACCTCGCGTGCCAAGGACTTTGTCGAGTACGACAATCCCTACAACATGGGCATGACGGGCGTGTTCGGGGTCGAGTCCGGCTACCACGCCATGATGGAGTGCGACACCTTGCTGTTGCTGGGTGCCGACTTCGCCTGGGGCCAGTTCTATCCGCAGAATGCCAAGATCATTCAGGTGGATCGCAAGGGCGCCCATCTGGGACGTCGTCATCCCATCGATCTGGGCGTGGTCGGTGACGTATTGCCCACCCTGAAGGCGCTGCTGCCCTTGCTGGCCGAGCGTACCGAGCACAGCTTTCTGGAAGACTGCCTCAAGGTGCGTCAGAAGACTCTCAAGACCCTGGCCCACGATCAGCGTCATACCGACGGGCATCTGATCCATCCGCAGTACCTGACCCACCTGCTGGACAAGCATGCCAGCGAAGATGCGCTGTTCACCGCCGACGGCGGTTCGCCCATGGTCTGGGTGCTGCGCCATATCAACACCAACGGCCAACGTCGCACGCTCACCAGCCTGCGCCACGGCACCATGGCCAATGCCATGCCACAGGCGCTGGGCCTGCAGAAGGCCTACCCGCAGCGCCAGGTCATATCATTGTCTGGCGACGGAGGCCTGGCCATGCTGCTGGGCGACCTGCTCACGGCAGTGCAGGAGAAGTTGCCCATCAAGGTCGTGGTGTTCAACAACAGTTCGCTGAACTTCGTCCAGATCGAGCAAAAGGTCGAAGGCTTGCTGGACAACTTCACTGACCTGCACAACCCCGATTTCGCCAAGTTGGCCGAGGTGATGGGCTTCTACGGCGAACAGGTGTCGGACGGCGCAAGTCTGGAGCAGGCCGTGCAGCGCTTTCTGAGTCATCCCGGCCCGGCGTTGCTGGACGTCAAGGTCAACCCGGAAGAACTGGTGATGCCGCCCAAGATCGAGCTTTCGCAAGTCTCGAACATGGCCCTGTATTCAGCCAAGGCCATGCTCAGCGGGCGCGCCGATGACGTGGCGCACATGCTGGTGGACAACTTCATCAAGTAAGCGCGGTGGCAAGCAGTACAGACCAGGCCGTTGCGGCGAACGCAGCGGCCTTTTTGTTCTCGGGCTATTTGTTTTCCTTGCTCTCCTTATGGATCAGGTACATCACGTAGCCGAACGAGCCGAGCGTAGCGGTGATGATGGTCAACATGATCACACCGTCCATAACACACCTCCAGAACATGAAATTTCGTTCAGGTGACTATGGACGTTCCGAGCAAGGTAAAACAGATCCAGAAGGCGCTGAAAAAACCGGATCAGATGGCGGGCTTGGCGTTCAGCAATTTGGCGAAGTGACTGATCGCCAGTTTGTAGCCGTGGGTGCCGAAACCGGCAATGACGCCGACCGCCACTTTCGAGACGAAGGAGTGGTGACGGAACTCTTCACGGCGGTGGACGTTGGAGATATGCACTTCCAGAACCGGTACTTCGCACGCGATCAACGCATCGTGAATGGCGATCGAGGTGTGGGTCCACGCACCTGGGTTGATGACGATGCCGGCCACGCGCTGGCGGGCCTGATGGATCCAGTCGATCATTTGCCCTTCGTGGTTGGTCTGTCGACATTCGATGCTCAGACCCAATTCCTGGCCGCTCTGCACCGCCATGGCTTCTACATCGGCCAGGGTTTCGTGGCCGTACACGGCAGGCTCACGCAAGCCCAGCATGTTCAGGTTGGGGCCATTGAGTACGAGGATGATCTGGGACATGGGGCTTCCTGGTCGGAGGTGATGGGGCCATGGGGCAGGGCGGGTGCACCGTGGCATCGAGACCGGAAGAATACCCAAAAAAACGGTAAAAAAGGATGGATGTGAAAACGGGTGGCCTGGGCGGATGCGGTAATACGCATCTTGGCCTAGCCACCCGCTTCGATCACGGCAACGCAGAAGGCTCGAACACGATGCGCTCGAGCCGCCGCAGAATCAGTTACCGCTGCTGCCACCCGCGCCGCTGCCTGCGCCTTTGCCGGAGCTGGCGCCATTGCCAGTACCGCTGCCTACAGCACCGCTACCGCTGCTGTTGCCGGTACCATTGCTGAAGGTGCCCGAGCCATTCGGGGTGCCGGAGGTGGTGGTGCCGCTGCTGCTGTTGGCGTCGTTGGTACGACCACTGCCCATCTGGTTGCCCGTGCGGGTGTCAGTGCTGGTGGTTGGCGACGAAGGGCTGATTTCCTTGCCTGGAGGCACCGAACCGGCCAACGCATACATACTGGTGGCAGACAGCAGGCCGACGAGGGCAAAGCGAGTAATCGTGCGAGTGACCATGGTATTTCTCCGTTATAGGAATCGGTACGCAGATTTGGGCAGCGAATGGCCATGATCGGTGCCGCAATTCCGACGAACGGTAGCGCCCAAGATCCCCCTGCTTACACCCGGTGCGGCCTGACGCGGCTCGCGCCGCTGCTACAGGGGCCCGCGGCCGGTGTAGGGGTTTGGGGAGCAATGGAACCAAAAACCAACGTAAGCCCGACTAGCTCCGTTCAGAGCCCTCTTCCCAGGCATCCGACTCGATAAAACCATTGCGCAACTTGACCACCCATTGGCGCCGTTATTGACCAGCCGGCTGCATTCTTGACCAGTTATTTGCATTCGGAGTGACCAGGAGGGGGGCAATAGAGAAAACGGAAAAAATCGTACGCTAAGGCCAAGCGTGTTTTGCTAATGAACTGTGCTAGCAGACAAAACCAGCGGCTAGCACAACATCGATTACTTGCATTGCGACACCCAGTACGAATTGCACGGTACTCCAGTCGTTTTGGGCAGCTATAAAATCGAATTTCGTTATCGAAGTTCGATTATTATGGATTAATCTGTGGAAAATCAGGTAGGCCAACGCATGACTAATACCTCCACCGATGACCGCAGCCCATGGTCGGTTTTTCTTATTTTTCTACGACTTGGATTGACCTCCTTCGGCGGCCCCATCGTGCACTTAGGCTATTTCCGTGACGAGTTCGTCACACGACGGCGCTGGTTGTCTGAACGCAGCTATGCTGATTTAGTGGCGCTGTGCCAATTTCTTCCAGGCCCAGCAAGCAGCCAGGTCGGCATAGCGTTGGGGCTATCACGGGCTGGATATAGCGGGGCGCTGGCTGCTTGGACAGGCTTTACGCTGCCTTCGGCCGTAGCTTTAATCCTGTTCGCGCTGGGCATTTCCAACTATGGGGATTCCGTTTCGCCGGGCGCGTTGCATGGCCTAAAAGTGGTGGCCGTTGCCGTAGTCGCCCAAGCGGTATGGGGCATGGCGCGCAACCTGTGTACGGATGGGCTGAGAGTCACAATAATGGCGATTGCCGCCTGTGCTGTCCTGCTCGTACCGTCCGCGTGGGGGCAGGTTGGTGTGATTGCTGCCGCAGGCATCATAGGCCGACTATTGTTCAAGCCAGCACATACTGTTGAGCACGACCCACTACCTATCACGGTCAGTCACCGGGCCGGCGCACTTTGGCTATCGTTATTTTTTGCCCTGCTGATTGGCCTACCGATCTTGGCAAAATTGCTGCCAAGTCCAACGATGGTGGTAGTGGACGCCTTCTATCGTGTGGGGTCACTAGTGTTCGGTGGTGGCCACGTTGTGTTGCCGCTGCTGCAAGCCGAAGTGGTGTCCTCCGGCTGGGTCAGTAATGAATCCTTCCTCGCGGGGTACGGGGCGGCTCAAGCGGTGCCCGGCCCATTGTTCACATTCGCCGCGTTCCTTGGTGCTTCGATGAGCACCGCTCCCTCTGGCTGGGTCGGCGGTATTGTGTGCCTACTGGCTATCTTCGCACCCTCTTTTCTGCTGGTTGTGGGAGCCATGCCATTTTGGGAGCGCCTGCGTCGCAATACAGGCATGCAAGCCGCGCTGGCTGGGGTCAATGCGGCGGTGGTTGGCCTGCTGCTGGCCGCGTTCTATCACCCTGTATGGACTAGCGCCATATTTCAGCCGCAAGACTTTGTCTTGGCCCTGGTCGCCCTTGTCGCACTGATGTTCTGGAAGCTCCCGCCGTGGCTAGTTGTCGTCGGCAGCGGTGCAGCGGGTTGGCTGTTGAGTATCGCGCTGTGAGGCACGAAAAATGACAGATAAAGACCTGTACGGCGGGTTGATCCGCCTGCACATACTTCACCATGCAGCCGAGAAGCCCGTCTTCGGACTGGGAATCATCGAAGAACTGCAACGACACGGCTACGAGCTGAGCGCCGGGACGGTATACCCAATGCTGCACGGGCTGGAAAAGAAGGGCTATTTGACCTCACGCCACGAACGCACCGGGCGACGTGAACGGCGTGTCTATGAGATCACTGAGCAAGGCCAAGTTGCGCTGGTCGAGGCACGTGCAAAGGTTAAGGAACTGTTCGGCGAGTTGATCGAAGGTTGCTGAGTTTACGGCTTCAACTCGGCGTCAGGCGGTTCACTGGCACCGCGTCAGACTAGGGCCGCTTTCTGCATTTTCTGACGCCAAGGCGTCAATCTCTATGGCCTCAACCTGACAGGCCGAATGCTTAGCGTACGATTTTTTCCGATTTCTCTATCGACCCCAGGAGGATCTGAATTGATCTCTCCACCATGTGTACACTGCCTGACAGCGGAGTTCGTCGCGGTTTAATCTAGAAAGACTTGCCCTAGGGAGATCAGCACGGCTGGAAGAACTGACCCAAACGAGGCAGCAGGTCGCATTTGACGATATCTTCACTGTATACTTTATCGCTCAGCCATACCTCTTGAGCTACAGGAACACCAGCATGACTGTACTCCAAACGATCTACTGGCAGCCTACGCCGCCTTAGCGCTACGCCCCCTCGCAACATCTCGCTTCCGCTAGTTTCGCTCGCGGTCGCGTACTGCTGTATGCCCGGTTTTTACACCCAAGGCACACAGCCAAATAATCCTCACAACTTGAATTCGTATCGACGCGCTCGCCATCTGCCTGGTGTGCGTGTGGTGCATTGCCTTGGATATTCTGATGCTGCAATCGCTCAAACAAACGTGGTTTTCCAACGTCCGTGGAGACGTGCTCGCGGGGATCGTGGTCGCGCTCGCGCTGATCCCGGAGGCCATTGCTTTCTCTATCATTGCCGGCGTCGACCCCAAGGTCGGTCTCTACGCCTCCTTCTGTATCTGTGCTGTCATCGCCTTCGTCGGCGGTCGACCCGGCATGATCTCGGCAGCTACCGGTGCGATGGCACTGCTGATGGTCACCCTGGTAAAAGATCACGGGCTTCAGTATTTGCTGGCAGCCACCTTGCTCTGCGGGGTGCTTCAAATCCTCGCTGGATACCTGAAACTGGGCTCTCTGATGCGCTTTGTTTCGCGCTCGGTAGTCACAGGCTTTGTGAATGCATTGGCGATTCTGATTTTCATGGCGCAGTTACCTGAATTGACCAACGTGACCTGGCACGTTTACGCCATGACCGTAGTGGGCCTCGGAATAATCTATCTGTTTCCGTATGTACCGAAGATCGGCAAGCTGATTCCCTCGCCGCTGGTGTGCATCCTGGCCCTGACGGCCATTGCTATTTACCTCGGTCTGGATATCCGCACTGTGGGTGACATGGGCGAACTGCCGGACACGCTGCCGATTTTCCTGTGGCCTGAAGTCCCGCTGAACGTTGAAACTCTGCGCATCATCTTCCCGTACTCAGCCGCTTTGGCCGTAGTAGGTCTGCTTGAGTCCATGATGACCGCGACCATCGTCGACGATTTGACCGATACCACCAGCAACAAAAACCGTGAATGCAAGGGTCAAGGCATTGCCAACATCGCTGCCGGGATGCTCGGCGGTATGGCAGGCTGCGCCATGATCGGCCAGTCGATCATCAACGTGAAATCCGGTGGACGTACCCGTCTCTCCACATTGTGCGCGGGCATTTTCTTGCTGCTGATGGTCGTTTTCCTCGGCGAATGGCTCTCCAAGATCCCGATGGCTGCATTGGTTGCTGTGATGATCATGGTATCCATCGGCACCTTTAGCTGGGATTCCTTGCGCAATCTGAAAGAGCACCCACTGTCGACCAACCTCGTCATGGTCGCGACCGTTGTGGTGGTCGTGGCAACGCATAATCTGGCTTACGGCGTGTTGGTCGGCGTACTGCTGGCTTCGTTGTTCTTTGCGAACAAGGTCGGACATTACCTCGATATCAAGAGCAGTCTTGAAGAGACGGAGTCGCATCGGACTTACCGCGTGGTAGGCCAGGTGTTCTTCAGCTCGGCAGACAAGTTCACCGAAGTTTTTGACTTCAAGGAAGCGCTCAACAAGGTCACCATCGATCTGACACAGGCGCATTTCTGGGATATCACCGCCGTCGCCGCGCTGGATAAAGTGGTAATCAAGTTCCGTCGCGAGGGCGCCGAGGTTGAAGTGCTGGGTCTAAATGAGGCCAGCGCCACAATCGTTGACCGCTTTGGCGTGCATGACAAACCTGGCGCCATCGACAAGCTCATGAGCCACTAAGGAGATCGACAATGACCCACGTAATGGCATGTATTGATAACTCACAATCCTCATTGGCGGTCTGCGACTACGCAGCATGGGCGTCGCAGCGACTCAACGTGCCTCTTACCTTGCTTCACGTATTGGATGAAGAGAAATACCCAGCAGCAGCTGACCTAAGTGGAAATATTGGTCTCGGCAGTCGAGAGCATCTGCTGGAGGAGCTGGCTACATTGGATGCCCAACGCGCCAGACTCGCTCTGGAACAGGGCCAACACATGCTGGAAAAGGCCAGGGAGCGAACGGTCATTTCCGGCGCTGCGTTTCCTGAGCTGAAGCAGCGCCACGGACACTTGGTAGAAAGTCTGAGCGACCTTCAGGAGGATATTCGACTGTTGGTGATAGGAAGAGTGGGTGAAGACAACTCACGCAACGCGCACAGCCTTGGCAGCCAGATAGAAGCTGTAGTGCGAACAATTCACCGGCCTATCCTGATCACAGCCAACAGCTATAAAAAGCCCGAAAAGGTGATGCTCGCATTTGCCGGCAGCTCCACAGCCTACAAAACCATCCAAATGTTTGCCGCCAGTTCGCTTTGCAAAGACTTGCCCATTCATCTTGTTACGGTCGGTGCAGATTCGGTGAGCAATCATGAGGCACTGGGAAAAGCACAAAGCATGCTTCTCTCGGCTGGCTTCCTAGTCCAAGCTGAAATCAGACAAGGTGAGGTGGAGTCGGCTCTGCACGATTATCAGACAGAGCACGGCATTGATCTGCTGGTCATGGGTGCCTATGGGCATTCACTCATCAGGCAGTTTTTGGTAGGAAGCACGACTACGACGATGCTTCGAACAGCCACCATGCCTGTATTGCTGCTGCGCTGAGATAACTCTCTAAGCCACAGTGTTTCTACTTATTGAGAAATGCTGTGGTCAATCCCATCTAAGCTATCTGACAACATAGCCCACTGAGTTCGACCTGCGCACCTAAATATCGTCGTCTGGATTACGCAGTGGCCGTAGCTCACCTCGGGCGACCTCTTCTGGTACCGCGAAGGAGTACCGTCCCAACATATTGATGTGCTCGAAGATCAGCGGCGACAAACGAGCCAGGTCTTCGTCCTGTACCGGGTAGCCGTGCTGCTTTAACCGCTCCACGGCAGCCGTCATGTAGAGGGTATTCCATAGCACAATGATATTTACCACCAGGCCCAGGGCACCGAGTTGATCCTCCTGGCCTTCTCGGTAGCGCTGGCGAAGCTCGCCTCGTTTGCCATGGAACACGGCGCGAGCCAGGCTGTGTCGGCCTTCGCCGCGATTCAGTTGGGTCAGGGTGGCGCGGCGCTTGGACTCATCATCAATGTAGGTCAACGTATGCAGGGTTTTCTCGATCCGTCCGAACTCTGCCAACGCCTGGGCCAGACGGGTCGGACGATCTCCCGTTTGTAGGGTGCGCATGATGCCTGTCGCCGGCACTCGGCCAAGTTTGAGTGAGCCAGCCAAACGCAACAGGTCATCCCAGTGCTCGGCGATCAGGTCGAGCTTGACTGACTGGCGAGCAAGTCCGTTGAGCTTGCCGTAATCCGCGTCCGGGCGGGTGCGCCAGAAGCGGGTACCGCCGACATCAGCCAGGCGCGGGCAGAAGTGATAACCGAGCAGACGGAATAACCCGAACACCACATCGCTGTAAGCACCGGTATCGGTCATGATTTGTGTGGGCTGCAATTCGGTCTGTTGTTCCAGCACAACCGCGAGCAATACTAGGCTGTCGCGCAGGGTGCCGGGCACCGTAATGGCGTTAAGACCGGAAAACTGGTCGGAGATCAGGTTGTACCAGGTGACGCCCCGGCCGGTACCGAAATACTTCGGGTTAGGGCCGGCATGTACGGTACGCACAGGTACGACAAAACGCATGCCATCGGCGGAGGCCACCTCGCCGCCGCCCCAGACCTGAGCCAGCTCCAGTTGACTCTGCGCAGCCACCAAAATGGCATTGGCTGCCGACAGGGTATCGTCACGGAGATAGTTCTGGCTCACCCAGGACAGCCGGTCACGGCGCAGCGCTTGGTTGTCGTTGCGAGTCAAGGGCTCCAGGCCGGTGTTACAGGCTCCTCCCAAGAGCACTGCGCACAAACTCGTCACCAAGTTGTCGGCCCGCGCATTGCGTTCGGACACATGGGTGAAGGCTTCAGTGAAGCCGGTACGAGCGGCGATTTCTAACAGGATTTCCGGCAAATCGACACGCGGCATCAAGTCGGCCACGGCTGCACGCAGTTGCAGCAACGAGTTGGGCTCTTCCAGCTTCTCCAGCGCTCCGAGGGACAGCTCGGTTTTGCCCTCTGTATTCTCACTCAACTGGATCGCAGGATTGTCGGGCAGGCGAGCGGCGACTGCGTACCAAGTCGCATCCAGCTCGGCAGACAAGGCGTCCAAGGTGGTTTTTCATAGAACTTCTGGTGGGCCTAATGAGCGACAGATGATCGGTCGCGCCGACAGCCATTCTGCACCATCGAGCAGACCGATACGCGGGTCGGCATAGCGCCAACTGGGTGCAACAAAGACATCGCGGCGGCGTAGGGCCGTGCGTAGTGCATCAAGCGTGCAGAAGACATAGGCGCCCATGTCGAGGGAGCCATCTTCGCGAGTGATGTGGTTCTGCCAAGCCTTGGCCACGATCTCCTGCGGCACGTCATCCTCCGGCTTCCTGCGAGGCAAGTTCAGTTGCAACCAGTCCAAACTAGCCGCCACACCCTTACCCGCCGGGCTGAAGCCGAAGCGAATATGTTTCAATAAGTCAGGAAGGAAACGGCGCACGCTGCGGTAGCGCTCCTCCAGAGCGAGGTAAAACACATCGTTGGCCGGACGGATCAACGCATTGACCTCTTCCAGGGCTTTCTCCAGCGTGACACGTGGCAGGTCGTTGAACAGCCGGGCACGGACATTGTCATCGCTGATCGAGCTATCCAGCACGACCTTGCACGCAGCGGCGAGCATTGCCGCCGAGCGATCCAGGTCTTTTAGACTACGCAACCGAGCCTTCTTGTCAGCCTTCTCTGCGTTGTTGAAGATATCACGCAGTAGCGCTTCCAGAACTTCCAGAGCATCGTCGTGCGCACTGGCTTCCAAGGAAACCGCGAATGCCACCAACGTCGCCAACCGGCGCGACGCCGGCAGTCGATTGATGGCCGTGACCTTCGCGGTGTTGGCAAAGCGAGCCAGGGCGGCAATGCGGCTGGGAGGGATATGCGCAGCTGCCGGTAAGGCGATACCCAACCCGCGTACATCATCCAGCCGACGCAGCGCCCGAACCAGTGCAGGGCCACTGACCATCACCGGGCCGGAGCGTAGTTGATCCAGTCGGGAACTACGGTTGCCTTCGGCCACCAGAAGCAAGTCTTGTAGGTGCTGTCTTTGCTCCTCGGTCACGCTGCGGCCCAAGGTGTACCAGAGGCGTTCTTCAACCCGGCTACGCAGTTGGGCAATGAAGCGCTCTAACTGGGAAATTCCGGGCAATAGGACTTTCTGTGTGAGCAGCCATGAGGTAGCTCGTTCGAACAGCACGCCAGGACGATCAGTACCAGTCCAGCAAAGGGCATACAGCCATCGGCTCAAACGAAAGCCGATGCCTGGGTCAGTAAAGTGGCGATAGCCATAGCGCTCTTGAATATCGGCCGCATGTATCCAGCGACGATGATCGCTATAACGTACAAGACAGTCAGGGTCGGCGATTGCCAATTGCCGACAAAGCACAAGCAGGACTTCCACCGGCACAGCCGTGGGTTTGTCCGGCAAAACACCGACGAAGCGAACGGTAGTCAGCAGAACGGCATAGCCCAAGCGGTTATGGTTGCCCCGTAGTACCTGGACGGCTTCACGGTCTTCATCGCTCAGGTGGAAGTAGCGCTCCAGTTCATCACGGCTGGGCGCATCGATGTAGCGACCAAAGCCGTCGCGTTGCTCCTGAGTCAGAAAACCAACCGGCATCGATCACAGTACCTCGGCGCAGAACACGGCGGGGGTGACAATCCGCGTGCGTTCGATATGTCCGCGCTGCAAGAGGCCTGCGCGTCGATCACCGGTTACTAGGTAGTCCGCATTGCCCGCCAAAGCCATGGCCAGCAGAAAAGAGTCATCCGGATCATCGGCTTCAACCTCAATGGTCAACCGCTCCAATACCACGGCGCGTTGCAGGTTATTGATCATGGCCCCCACTTTGGCAGGCTGAAGGATGGCCTGAAGCTTGGGGTAACGACTGGCGCGACGAATTTCGTCGAGCTGTGCCCGTGAAGTCACCACCTCGAAGCGAGCTGAACGCCAGGCCCGATAGATCGCATCAGGAGACCCATGCGGTGAGATCAGCGCACTGAACAGAATGTTGGTATCCAATACAACCCGCATCAGCGCTTACGCGCCCAGTCGAGCGCTTCTTCAACCGCTTCGGTCAGTTCGGCCTCACTCAGATGGGCATTGGAAACCTTGGCCTGTTCGGCGCTCAGCTCCAGGATGTGTGCCCGCACCGCTTCTTCGATGAAGCGCGACAGGTCGCCCTTACGGCCACCGCCTTGGCTGGCCAGAAACATGCGAAGCGATTGGTCGGTGTCGGTGGAGACGGCGACGTTCCAGCGAGTGGTATTCATGACTTTTTCCAATGTTAGGTGTTTATGTGTTTATACACTCGATCCTCACTGCGCCGCAACGGTTCGATAAAACCCTCGTTTTATAGAACTTTAACGGAAGACCTGCCCTGTCGTTTTCAGAAGGCGCCTGCGCCCGACCGGCTGGCCGAGCGGGCGCGGGGGCAGTCGCCGCTTGAGGCCGCCGTTGACCGCTATTCGCGGGCCTATCAGTCGATCGACCAGCACCGGCGCGAGGGCTTGCCGGTCCTCGACATGCAGCGGCAGGAAATAGGCGATGCCGGCCGGCAGCTCGACCAGGTGCAGGGCGGCATGAAAGATTTGCTGCGCTCGACGTTGCAAAACGACCCGGCGACGGTGCGCGCCATGACCGAGCTTTCCGGCCGGGAGCGTGTCGCGCAGGTTATCGACGGGATGAAGCGCGAAAACGCGGCGCTGCAAGACCCGAATATCAGGGCCGAGCGGTTCGTTGAACGCTGGCAGGAGCTACAGGGCCAGCGCCGGGAGCTTCGCGGCTGGCAGCACGACGATGCCCGCGCCAAGGTCGAAAGCCAGATGAACGGCATGACCAAGAGCCTTGAGCGTGACCCGCAGGTAGATTCCATCCTGCGCAATCGCCGTCAGGAACTCGGAATCGGGCAGCAGCAGCGCCGGGGGCAGAGCATCGCCCACGAGCTGCAAGAGGAAATGTCACGCAGCCGGCAACTTAGCCGGGGCATCGGTTTGGGAAGGTAGGCACGGAGAATATGGCGGAGCTGGACGACGACAGGGAAGGAATCGAGCCGGAAGCACTGGACGAGGACGCCGGCGACCCGGCCGCCGCGTTCGACGCGCTCCGGCGCACGATCGAGACGCAGGGCGCGCAGATCGGCGCGGAAATGACCGTGATGCGGCGCGGGCTGGAAGCGGCTTTCGACCAGCTCGAAAAGATCGAGCCGGCGCAGGACTACAAGCCCCAGCTCGCCCAGCTCGTGCAGGCGCTCGACAATGTTGCGGAGCGGCTGCACGGCGTAGAGCAATCGCCTATTCTCCGGCAGGGTGCGACACACTATGCGGCGCTCCTCGAGCGCAGCGGCGAGGCCCTGATACGCACCGCCGCGCAGCAGCTCGAGCGGCAGGCGTCCGACCTCGAGCGCGCCGGCCGGAACCTCGCCGCTCATACGAAAAGCGCCTACGACCGGAAAAGTCAGGATTTCCGCATATGGATGGCCGGCCTTGTCGGGCTGTTCGTCGGCATATTCCTGATTTTGCTGTTGCCGCGTTTCCTGCCCTTCTCGGCCGACACCCATGTTGCGGCGACCGTCATAGGTCAGGACCGATGGAACGCCGGCGTCACCATGATGCGGGTGGCCGATCCCCGAAGCTGGCGCGGCGTGGCCGATTCCTCGCAGCTCGTGCGCGACAATGCCGAGGCGATCGGGCAATGCGCCGAGGCCGCGCGCACGGCCGGTTCAGATCAGCAATGCACCATCACCGTGAAAGCGCCGGCAGCACCGGCGCAGTAGGGTTGTGGGGGGACACCAGTTATTTCGGGAGGTTTTCTTCCGCCTCAACAGGTCCGGCGGCCATCGCGACGAGGCGCGCCGCGATACGCTTGCGCAGTTGCTCGGGGAGCGGGCGCGACGACAGCGCCTCGTGAATCCACAGCCCATCGGCGGCAAGGCGCGAAATGAACCTGTCCAACTCGGCAGCGTCGTTTCCAATCGGCGCAGGAGGTGCCCAGCGGTCGATGACCTGTTGCCACAGATCGCCAAGCTGCCGATTGTCGGAGCTTTCCAGCATGAGCAGTAGTTCGACCCGCCGGGCAGCTCTTGCGCAGGTGTTGATGTAGGCGGCGTGTCGTTCGGCGTCTGTCGCCCTGTCCGAGGTGTTGCCGGCGCTCGCTTCCAGCTCCTGTTCCCATGAGCGAGTCAGATGCTCATGGGTGGCGAGGATCAGGGCTTCGCGCGACGGGAAATGATACAGAAGGCCGGCGCGTGTCATGCCGGTTTCGAGCGCTACGGCGTCGAGGGTGACGGCGGTGAGGCCGTCACGCTCGATGATGCTCACAATGGCTTCAAGCACTTCGAGGCGCTTGCTGGCTCTCGCCATGTCGGCTTCCTTAGTGTTGTGTGGGATAGGCTGACGATTGCGAGCCGGGACCGTAGCGCCGCAACAGGATGCCGGTGATCAGGGCACCCACGGCCAGAACACCCGCCGCCACGTACATGACGACCGTATAGGCGTGGTCGAATGCGATTCCTGCCGCTTGACGCACGACAACACCATCGGCCCCCGCCTCGTTGGCAAAGACCAGCGCCGACGCCATGCTGTCGCGGGCCGCTTCCGAGGTTCCGGCGGGGAACACGACGTTGACCGTATAGAGGTAGGCCAAAAGACTTCCGAGAATTGTGACAGCGAACAGACTGCCAAACTCGTAGGACACTTCCTCGACCGACGACGCCATGCCGGCGCGATGCACAGGCACATTGCCCACAATAGCCGTTGATGCCACCGACATTGTTGCACCTACGCCGGCACCGGTCAGCGCCAGACCGGCGATCAGCCAGCCAAGGCCATGAGTGATGCCCCATGTCGCAAGCAGGACCGCCAGCGATCCCGCCGCAAGCCCGCCAGCTATAAGGATACGTAGGCCAATACGATGCAGGAATGCACCACCGAGCAGCGCAGTCGGCAATGATCCGAGCGCCGCCGCCGAAACCAGCATCCCGGCTTCCAGCGGCGTGAAGCCCGCAACGAGCTGGAAGCGTTGCGTCGTAGCAAGCTCAACACCGCCGATGGCGAACAGGGAGAACGCGGCCGCTAGAACGCCCGATGTGAACGCGGCATTGCGGAAGATCGAGAAGTCGAGCAGCGGGAACGGCAGGCGCAGTTGCCGGCGGACGAACAGCGCTCCGGCGAGGATGGCAACCAGCAGCGAAATAGCGGGGACGGCCCACGACTGCCCGGCATGGGCAGATTCCTTGATCGCGATCACAAAAGCCGACAGCGCCACCAATGCCTGAAACGACGACACCACGTCCCAAGGCTTGGTCGCATCGCCGGCCACCTTCGGCGCAACGATCAGCGCCGAAATGAAGGCAGCGACCACTACCGGCACATTGATGAGGAACACCGACCCCCACCAGAAATGGCCGAGCAGAAAACCGCCGATGATCGGTCCGAGCGCAGCGCCGACGACCGACAACGACCCCCAGATCGCAATGGCGATGTTGCGTTCCCGGTCATCCTCGAAGGTGACGCGGATGAGGGCGAGTGTCGCGGGCATCATCGCCGCCGCGCCGACCGCCAGAAAGGCCCGCGCCCCGATCAGGATTTCCGCTGTAGGCGAATAGGCCGCCACAATCGACGCGACACCGAACAGCACGAGGCCGATGAGGAACATGCGCCGGTGACCGATCCTGTCACCCAGCGTCCCGGTGCCGAGCAGCAGGCCGGCCATGACGAGGGGGTATGCGTTGATGATCCACAACCCTTGCGTTGCCGTCGCGCCAAGCTCGCGCGTCAGGGTAGGCAGGGCCGTGTAGAGGACCGAATTGTCCAGAACGATAAGCAGGAGACCGGCGGCGACGGTCACCAGAAGAACCCAGCGGTTCGAGTGGGCGGCAGGCATGATAGCACCATTCAGTGAGAGTAGCCAAACTTTACAGACAAGTTAGTAAAGTATCAAGCGCCTGCCCGTGAGGAACTTCAGACAATGGCCGACAGCGGGGCTTCGCATTCCGGGGCGCGATCAATTTGTCGCGAAATTCCTGATTTTTGCGACAAAATCGCCGTGTCGTTTTCAGAAGGCGACTGCACCAGTTCACTGGGCTGGCCGCCGTGTGTGCATAGAACTTCTGACCGGGAACGGTCAGAAGTTCTATGCACGAAGCGCCGCGAGAGATCGGAATTGCTCAGAACTCTTGTGCACGGCGCGACAAAGCCGGAACCGCCGAAAATTCCGGCGATCAACCGGCAAGCTGCTTGATGCGCTCGGCCAGGCGGCCGAAAGCCTCGTTCACGTATTCCAGCACCTTGGGTTCTGCGCCCTGCGTGCGCAGCGAGTCTTTGAAGGCTTCCAGGTCGGACAGCCATTGCCGATGCAGGCGGCCCAGCTCGTCGAGCTGAGGCCGGAAGTCTTGGAGACTGCCGCTCGCACGAAACGCCTGGTAGCCACGCTCAAGCGTGGCCGCCGTGGTCAGCAGTTGCGCGCCCATTTGCTTGTGCTGTTCGGAGAACTCGGCCATGCCGTCATAGGGCCGCGAAGCCTTGCGGCGCTCGGCTTCGGATGCCTCTTCCATGATGCGGGCGTAGCGGTAGAACCCTGGGAACTCGCGGGACAGCGCCATGAGCTGCTGATCGGATGTGCCGACCCAAATCCTGTGCAGGTCAGGCCCGTACCCCATCATGCGATTGATGATGGCATGGGCCTCGCTGACACCCTGGGCGGCAAGCTGCTGCATGTGTTGGTCGATCTTCGCGGCCAGTCGGCGGAATTCGTTCATGCTCATGTCCGTCACAAAAGGCGCGTTGATTGCCCTTGCGCCGTGAGAAGTGCCACCGCCTTCTTATCGAAGGAAACGAAGGTTTCCCCGCCAAGCCAGTTGCCTTCGTAGGCAATGACGCCATCGGCAAAGTCTCCGCCCGCGTCGAGCACCAGCAAGCCAGCCTCCACGGCAGGCCGGTTCACTTCCACATTCGCGGCGGCCAGTAGTGCCCGGATCGCGCTGGCCGCGTCGGCTTGCTGGAAGCCGTAGACACGCAGCAGCACCCAAACAAATTCGCATAGGCACGGCAGCGCGACCGCGATCAACTCGGCGTCGGTCAAGACTGCGGCGGCAACGTCCGCTTGTGCGGGATCGTCACGCACAACCGCACGCACAAGGACGTTGGTATCGACTGCGACCTTCATTGCTTACCTGCCCAGCCTTGCGCCGCCGCCTCGTTGATTTCTTCGATGGTGGCAACCTTCTGCGTCTTGCCCGCGAGCAGGCCGACAAAGTTGGCTATCGTCCCTGCGGGCCGTGCCGCCTTGAGCACGCCCCGACCGTCTGGCAACAAGTCCAGCTCGATCTTGTCGCCTGGCCTGATGCCGAGGTGTTGCAGTACGTCCTTCCGAAACGTCACTTGTCCCCGTGCGGTAACGGTCAATGTGGTCATGGTGGTTTGCCCTCGCAATCAAGGTTGATGCTTCACATAGTAATGCAAAAATGCCTTACCGTCAATGTCCGTCAAACGATCATTAGTCGGCCATGCCGGACACTGTCCAGCAAAGTTATTGCACAACGGGTTGTCGGACATTAAGATAGGCGGACGGAATGACGGACAAGAGAGGCGGCAAATGGCACTGATCGGCTATGCGCGGGTATCGACGGCGGAACAGGACACCGCCTTGCAGACGGATGCGCTACGCAAGGCAGGCTGCGAGCGCGTTTTCGAGGACACGGCTTCCGGGGCCAAGGCCGACCGCCCCGGCTTGGCTGATGCGCTGGCCTACCTGCGCGACGGCGACGTGCTGGCCGTCTGGCGGCTGGATCGGCTCGGGCGCTCTATGCCGCACCTAATCGAAACGATAGGCGCGCTGGAAGCGCGAGGCGTCGGCTTCCGTTCTCTGACGGAAGCCATCGACACCACCACGCCAGGCGGGCGGCTCATCTTCCACGTGTTCGGCGCGCTGGGCCAGTTCGAGCGCGACTTGATCCGCGAGCGCACCAAGGCCGGGTTGACTGCCGCCGCCGCTCGTGGGAGGAAGGGCGGGCGAAAGCCGGTTGTCACCGCCGACAAGTTGCAGCGAGCGCGGGAGCACATCGCCAACGGGCTTAATGTCCGAGAGGCCGCTACACGGCTCAAGGTGAGCAAGACGGCCCTGTACACCGCGCTGCAATCCACCAGTGCAGCCGACTCCTGATATTCCGTGCAGTCGTCTTCTGAAAATGACATGCCCAGCTCCGAGTTAGCCCATATTATGGTTTTAAATACTGGTATCGTTAATCAAGGTTCTATTTTCAATTTCTCTGTTGAGTAAACGGTACTTTTGATGAAAATTGGCTATGCGCGGGTGAGTACTCGGGATCAGAACGCCGACCTCCAGATCGATGCTCTGACAAAGGCAGGGTGCGAGCGGATCTATCAAGACGTTGCCAGCGGCTCAAAAAGCGCACGTCCGGAACTGGACAAATTATTGGTTCATGTACGGGCCGGTGATGCTGTGGTGATTTGGAAGCTGGATCGTCTAGGGCGCTCGCTCAAGCACCTGGTCGAACTGGTCGGTGAATTGGCCGCTCGTAACGTTGGCCTGCAAAGTCTGAATGACCCCATCGATACCACCCACGCGCAAGGCCGCTTTGTGTTCAACCTGTTCGCTTCATTGGCAGAGTTCGAACGTGAGTTGATTCGTGAGCGCACACAGGCAGGCTTGTCCGCTGCACGGTCACGTGGTCGAGTCGGTGGCCGCCCGAAGGGGCTGCCCGCTCAGGCGGAAGCGACCGCTATGGCCGCAGAAACGCTGTACCGAGAGGGTCGGTTAAGTGTGAGCGCCATTGGCAAGAAACTGCACATTTCCAAAAGCACGCTTTACCGCTACCTCCGGCATCGCGGCATAACGATCGGCGTACCCGCAAAAATCACCCAGCATCTCAACATCACGGTCCCACCGGCAGTGGACAATGCCGAACGGATCGCGACGGTCATATTGCGCCTGGCCGTCGAGAACAACAGCAAGTTCGTGCGTGGTAAAAAACGGGCACTGGAGAATATCGAGCGTTACTGCCTGGAACCTTACGGCATGAAGCTGCTTGAGTCGGGCAACTACGCGCTGAGCATTCCCTATCGCAACGATGAGGCACTGGATAAGACGGTACATGATCTGCTGACCGAGATCAGCCAAGAGGCCGAGATGCGTAATTGCTTTATCGAGGCAGATGCCTGGGAAGAGGGCTCTGAGCGGAGGTGGTAGGGCTTATGTTGGTTTTTGGTTCCATTGCTCCCCAAACCCCGTGTAGCAGCGGCGCAAGCCGCGTCAACGGTATACGCGGTCCCGCTGTATGAACGCGTTGAAGCCGAACCAAGCGCACGCGGTCGCTGTAGCAGCGACGCAAGCCGCGTCAACGGTATACGCGGTCCCGCTGTATGAACGCGTTGAAGCCGAACCAGGCGCACGCGGCCGCTGTAGCAGCGGCGCGAGCCGCGTCGGCGGTGTGTGCGGTGTGCTTGAATGAACGCGGTGAGGCCGGACGCGGCTTGCGCCGCTGCTACAGAAATTGCGAGGCCTTGATGAATGCATGCGATCCGGGGATCACCAGAATGGGGCGGGGGCTTGGAGGGCGTCGTTGATGACGGCGATGGCTCGGTCGACATCGTCCTGCGTGCTGTAGCGACCCAGACTCACCCGCAAGCTGCTCAGCGCCTGAGCCTGGCTCAAACCCAGTGCCAACAACACGTGCGACGCGGCGGCACTTGCCGAATTACAGGCTGAGGTCGAAGAGACCGCGATACGTCCGGCCACCGCTTGCATGGAAAAGACCGGGCTGTTGATGCAGACGTTGAGCGTGTGGGGAATCCGATCCTCGGCGCACCCGTTGAGCGATACGCCTGGCAGCGCCAGCAATCCTTCGCGTAATCGTCGGGCCAGTGCCTGGATTTGCCGGTTATCGCTCTGCATCTGCGCGCTGGCCTGGGCGAATGCTGCGCCCATGCCGACGATCTGATGCGTCGGCAGCGTGCCCGAACGCAGACCCTGTTCATGGCCACCCCCATGCATTTGTGCGCGCAGTACCGGGCGAGCGCGTGGCCCGACATAGAGGGCGCCAATCCCTTTGGGTCCATACAACTTGTGTGCAGACAAGGACAACAGATCTATGCCTGCCTGAGCCAGGTCGATCTCGACCTTGCCAGCCGCCTGGGCGGCATCCACATGCAGCAGCGCGCCGTGCGCCTGTACCATTCGTGCGATCTCGACAACGTCGGTCAGTGTGCCCAGCTCGTTATTGACCCACATCAGCGACACCAGACGCGTATTGGGTCGCAGTGCCGATGCCACGGCCTGTGGTTGAATCAGCCCGCGTTCGTCGGGGCTGAGCCAGGTGACCTCGCAGCCGGCCGCCTGTTGCTCGTGCGCGGTGTCGATGACCGCCTTGTGTTCCAGCACGCTGGTGATGATGTGATCGCCGGGACGGGTACAGCCCTTGATCGCTAGGTTGTTGGACTCGGTAGCGCCCGAAGTCCAGACGATATCCTCGCCCGGAGCATTGATCAGTTCGCCCACTTGCCGCCGCGCCAGTTCAACGGCCTGGCGCGCTTGTTGGCCGTAGGCGTGGGCGCTGGAGGCGGGGTTGCCATAGACGGCATCGCGCCCCATACAGGCCAGCATGGCGCTGATGACATGATCGTCGATGGGCGTGGTGGCGGCGTAATCCAGGTATACGGGGAGGGTAGGCATAGCGTCTCGACCAGTGCTGATTTCGTACGGCTTATGCTAGCGATGGACGGGGTGAAAAAATTTGATATCTGTACGGATCATCCGGATGAATGCGAAAAAAGCTTGCGCGGATTGGCGGTATAAGAGAAAAATTTTCCGGCATACTTGTAGCCACCCGTACAGACCCACTCAGGCTCGCATTTTCATGGACAAGTTCGACATGGCCATCCTCGACATCCTGCAAGCAGACTGCACCCGTCCGCTGGCTGACATCGCCGAGCAGATCGGCCTGGGCGGCACTGCCTGCTGGCGTCGCATCCAGAAGCTCGAACAGCAGGGGGTCATCACCCAACGCGTCGCGTTGCTCGATGCACGCGAGTTGAATGTTGCCGTAACGGTATTTGCCGAGCTGCGCACGCAACGGCACAACGCGCAATGGCTGGAGGATTTTCACAGGGTCATCGAGGCATTGCCCGAAGTGGTGGAGTGCTATCGAATGGCGGGGGATACGGACTACATGCTGCGTATTGTGGTACCGGACATCGCCGGCTATGACGCGGTGTACAAACGGTTGATTCAGGTGGAGGGCATTTCCGACATCAGCTCGACCTTCGCGATGGAGCGCATCAAGTCGACCACGGTCTTGCCGCTGCAATACGCCAAGCGGCCGTAGGTGCGATCATTGGGCGCGAACTAAGTACCCAAGCAAACGGCCCCAGCCTGGAGTTACCCAAGCCGGGGCCAAAAACTCACTTCTTGACCGAAGACTTGTCGATCATCTCGACGATGGTGCCGTTAGGAATGTTCACGCGCACGTACTTGTCCTTGATCTCGACCCACTGCTCGTTCTCGTCGGGCTGCTTCAAGCCATGCTTGGCTGGATCGATCGCCAGTTCCTTGCGCTTGTAGGAGTCGGGCACTTTGTCGCCCTCTTTGATTTCATGATCACCATTGCCTGGACGGTCCAAGGTGACGCTTTCTTCCTTGGCGCCGGTTTCGGCTGCGAAGGCAGGTACGCTCAAGGCGCAAAGGGCAGCGAGGGCGAGGCGAGGCAGCAGCTTGGAAGTGGTCATAATGATTATCCTGGATGTTCGAATAGGGCGACGCGGTACGCGCAAGCGTCAGCGGCGACAGACTATTGACCGGCGCTGATGACTTTGTTTCCGTCCATCTTTCAACAACCTGCCAAGAACTCATTCCTCATCCTTGCTTTTCAACAGTTGCGTGGCGGTGCTGTTGAGCAACGATCCGGCCTGGAAGTAGCCCATGACCGTCGCCACACTGCGGTGCTCGGTCATCGCCATCACCTCACCCAGCGGCACACCCTGCCGGCCCGCTTCGGTCACGAAACCCGAGCGCAGGCTGTGGGCGGCCCAGTCCCCCTCCAGACCTGCAAGCTGAGCCCGACGCTTGACGATACGCGCCACCTGATCGCCGCCCAGGCCTTGGCTTGCCACCTTGTCGCCGCGGTATAGGCGACGGAACAGCGGGCCCGTGGTCGCCGGCGCGGCAGCCAGCCACGCCGCCAACGCATGAGCCGCTGGCCCGCGCAGGGGTTTCTCTCGTCGCGTACCGGCGGTGTCGGTCTTGGTGGCGCCGAGGCTGTAGACCCAGGTGTCGGCATCCAGACGCCGCACATCACCCACCTGTAGGCCGATCACTTCGGAACGGCGCCGACCACCGCCACTCCAGGCCAACAGCAGCAGGGCGCGATCGCGGGTGCCGCGCAGGCCGTCGGTGCAGGTTGCCAGCATGGCCTGCAGCGGCTCCAGGGCCATGGCCGTTTTCTTGCGCACGGTTACGCCCTGGCGCACTTGGGCTTTCTGCGCGTTGCGCAACAGGGTCTTGAGCGCTGGCGACTCGGTCGGACTGTCCCAGCCCTTCACCCGATGCCACTTGCCCAGCACTGCCAGACGATGCTGCACGGTGCTGTAGGCCAGGGCACCCAGCCGTGACTTGGCACCGGCCTCGACCAGAGCGGCGTCGGTGGCTTCGGGCAGCAGGTGATTCCAGGTGCCGTCCTCCAGCGGCCGGGCCAGATGGTCCAGGACGAATTGAACCGCCACCGCCGCGGGCAGTGCAGCATCACCCAGCACCTGGTCGTAACGCAGCTTCAGCCACGCGGACCAGTACGCCAGGGCACTGCGATAGCTGCGTACCGTATTCGCTGCAGTGCCCGCAGCAACAAAAGCCTGGGCCGCACGAGCGGTGCTTTCCGCCAATGAATATAGGTCCAGAGGGTTTGCATCAACCGCTGAGATGTCATATGTATTATTCATTACGTTCAACGTATTATATTATAGATATCTAGTTTATAAGGTCGGATAATCTTTTATTATCATACCTAATTCAACGGAGAGCGGGCCATGGCAGTAGGCGTACCGGAAAATGACGTATTTGCCGCGGCAGATGCCGTGCTGGCCCGAGGAGAGCGGCCAACGGTGGAGCGTGTGCGCCTGGAGCTGGGGCGCGGCAGCCCGGCCAGGGTCGGCGCCTTGCTGGATCAGTGGTGGGAGCGCCTGGCCGAGCGGCTGCGCGGGGAAACCCGGCTGCCGGGGCTGCCGGCTGAAGTGGCCCAAGCGTTCGTTGCGATCTGGCAGCAGGCAACGACGCTGGCTCAAGGTGTTGTCGAACACTCGTTGGCGGCCCAGCGTGAGCAGCTGACGGCAGAATACGAGCGGGTCGCGGAGGTCGAGGAACAAGCCCGCCGCGACGCTGCCCAGGCTCGCCGCCAGGTGGCCGAGGCAGAAACGGCCCGCGGCAACGCCGAGACCCGCCTGGCCGATCTGGAAAAACTCCTGGCCCAGCGTCAGGAACAGATCGATGACTTGCAGCAGCAGCGCGTCGAGCTACAGGGGGCGCGCAACGAGTTGCAGGCCGATCTGGCGGCCCTTCAACAAGCGCTCCGTGAGCAACAGCAGCAGGCCGAGCACAATCGCCTGGCTCAGGAGGCCTACGTGCGGGGCGTCGAAGAGCGCTCGCACCGTGAGGTCGACCGCGCCCGCGAAGACCTCAAGGCGCGCAACCTCGAGGCCCGTGAGCAACACAAGCAACTCGAAGCATTGCAGAAGCGTTTGGAGCACGCGCAAATCGCACTTGGCGAAGCGCAACTACAGGCGGCGGCCCGCGAAGCGCGCTCGGCATTGGCGGTGGAGCAGGGCGAACATGCGCGACAGCAGCTCGAAGCCCAGCTTCAGGCCGCGCAAGCAGGGCAGGCGTCAGCATTGCAAACCGCCGCCGCCCAGCAGGCACGCGCCGAGACTCTGGACGCCCAGTTGGCCCTGCTGCGCCTGCCGCCGCGCAAGACGCGGAGTCGGAAGACGGAATGAGGGGGGCTTCCAGCAAACGTGTAACCGGAGAATGCGGGCTCAAAAATGTCCGCACTGGCTAAACCGCTCAAACGGTTTGAGCGCTGAAAACATTGTCGCGAAAGCACGGGCGGATCACTATCGGCCAGTGCCTTCAAGGTCACAACGATCTCACAACACCCAGATCCCATAACAACAAGCAGGGTCATGTGATGCGCGATTATTTCACTACCGCTCAGGCGTTCGATTACCCGCAAACTGCCGCGCAGGATCTGCACGGCACCCTCGATCAGCTCAATGCCTGTGTCGAATGCTGCGACCGCCACGTAGGCGAACAGGCAGTGGCCCTGTATTGCGAGTCGCAGCAGGGCGTCGCCACGCAGTACACCTTCGAGCAGCTGCAGACCCATGCAGCGCAGTTCGGCAATTTCCTGCGCAGTCAGGGCGTCAAACCGGGCGATCGCGTCGCCGGGCTGATGCCACGGACCGTGGAGCTGCTGATCGCGATACTGGGTACCTGGCGCATCGGCGCGGTCTATCAGCCGCTGTTCACCGCGTTCGGTCCCAAGGCCATCGAGCAACGTCTGCATTGCTCGGGGGCCAATTGGGTGGTAACCGACCTGCACAATCGCCCCAAGCTCGACGAACTCGATCACCGTCCCAACGTGATGACCGTGGGCTGCACCACTGCGGGCACCGGCGAACACGACTTCTGGACGGCACTGCCAGGGCAGAGCCGCGACTGCGAGCCCGTGATGCTCGATGGCAATGCGCCTTTCATGCTGATGTGCACGTCCGGCACCACCGGGCCGGCAAAACCGCTGGAAGTACCGCTGCGCGCATTGCTGGCGTTCAAAGGCTATCTGCGCGATTCCGTCCAACTGCGCAGCGACGATCGGTTCTGGAACCTGGCCGATCCGGGTTGGGCCTATGGGCTCTACTATGCCGTGGCCGGCCCGTTGGCCTTGGGTCATGCCACCTTGTTCTACGACGGCGGCTTTACGGTCGATAGCACGTGCCGAGTGATCGACAAGTACGCGATCACCAACCTCGCCGGGTCGCCAACGGCCTATCGCATGCTGATCGCTGCTGGTGATCGCTTCGCGGCCGGGGTGCGCGGGCGACTGCGCATTGCCAGCAGCGCCGGAGAGCCGCTCAATCCGCAGGTGATCCGCTGGTTCGCCGAACAGCTGGGCGTTGTGGTCCACGATCACTATGGCCAGACCGAGCTAGGCATGGTGCTGTGCAACCACCACGACCTCGATCATCCCGTGCACGAAGGCTCGGCCGGTTTTGCCGTGCCTGGCCATCGCATCGTGGTGCTCGACGCCGACCTGCATGAACTGGAGGCCGGTCAACCCGGGGTGCTGGCGGTAGACCGCGACCGGTCGCCGCTGTGCTGGTTCGGCGGCTACCTGGGGATGCCGACCAAGGCGTTCAAAGGCAAGTATTACCTGAGCGGCGACACCGTCGAGCTCAATGCCGACGGCAGCATCAGTTTCGTGGGGCGCAACGACGATGTCATCACCACCTCAGGTTACCGGGTAGGGCCCTTCGATGTGGAAAGCGCCTTGATCGAGCATCCGGCGGTGGTCGAGGCCGCCGTGGTGGGCAAGCCCGACCCGGAACGCACCGAAGTCATCAAGGCCTTCGTGGTGCTGCAGGCGGGTTTCGAGGCAGGCCCCGAGCTGGCCGAAACCCTTCGCCTGCACGTGCGTCAGCGGCTCGCGGCCCATGCCTACCCGCGCGAGATCGAATTCGTCGAGCAGCTACCCAAGACCCCCAGCGGCAAGTTGCAGCGCTTCATCCTGCGCAATCAGGAAATTGCCAAGCAGCAGGCGCCCAGCGCCTGACGAGGAGACCGTTTCATGCACATCCAAGACAAGGTTTTCATGGTCAGTGGCGCTGCGTCCGGGCTCGGTGCCGCCACCGCGCGGATGCTGGCCCGTGCAGGCGCACGCCTGATGCTGGTTGACCTCAACGCCGAGGCGCTCAAGGCGCAGGCCAGTGAACTGGAAGCCGGCTACGCGGTAGCCGACATCACTCAGGCCGATGCTGCCCAGGCCGCCGTAGACATGGCCATGAGCAGCTTTGGCGAACTGCACGGGCTGGTCAATTGCGCCGGCGTGGTGGCCGGCGAGAAGATCCTCGGCAAGCAGGGCGCTCACGGGCTGGACAGTTTCAGCCGCATCATCAATATCAATCTGGTCGGCACATTCAACCTGCTGCGCCTGGCCGCCGAGGCCATTGCCAAAAGCACCGCGAACGCCGAAGGCGAACGCGGCGTGATCATCAACACCGCCTCGGTGGCCGCCTTCGACGGTCAGGTCGGCCAGGCCGCTTATGCCGCATCCAAGGGCGCGGTGGCGAGCTTGACCTTGCCGGCGGCACGGGAGCTGGCGCGCTACGGCATTCGGGTGATGACCATCGCGCCGGGCATCTTCGAAACCCCGATGATGGCCGGGATGAGCGATGACGTGCGCGCGGCGCTCAGCGCCGACGTGCCCTTTCCGCCGCGCTTGGGCAAGCCGGAGGAATATGCCGCTCTGGTGCGCCATATCATCGAAAACAGCATGCTCAATGGCGAAGTGATCCGTCTCGACGGCGCCCTGCGCATGGCGGCCAGGTAATAAGGAAAACTACAGATGAATGAAGATCCGATCGTTATCGTCAGTGCCGTGCGCACACCCATGGGTGGCTTTCAGGGCGACCTGCGCAGCCTGACCGCGCCCCAGCTGGGCGCTGCGGCCATTGCGGCTGCCGTCGAGCGCGCCGGTATCGATGCCGGCAGCGTCGACCAGGTCCTGTTCGGCTGCGTGCTGCCGGCCGGGCTGGGCCAGGCACCGGCGCGCCAGGCGGCACTGGGCGCCGGACTGTCCCATGCCACGACCTGCACCACCCTGAACAAGATGTGCGGGTCGGGCATGCAAGCCATGCTTTTGGGCCAAGACGCCTTGCTCGCAGGCAGCGCTCGGGTGGTAGTGGTCGGGGGCATGGAGAGCATGTCCAACGCGCCCTACCTGCTGGATCGCGCCCGTGATGGCTATCGCATGGGCCATGGTCGGGTACTCGACCACATGTTCCTCGATGGCCTGGAAGATGCCTACGAACCCGGTCGCCTGATGGGCACCTTTGCCGAGGACTGCGCCCAGGCGCACGGTTTCAGCCGTCAGACGCAGGACGAATTCGCCCTGGCCTCGCTGACCCGCGCCCGCCAGGCCATCAGCGACGGTAGTTTCACCTCGCAGATCGTGCCGGTGCAGGTCATCCGCAACAAGCAGCCCCAGATGATCAGCGATGACGAGCAGCCGCCCAAGGCCAATCCGGACAAGATCCCCACGCTGAAACCGGCCTTTCGTGAGGGCGGCAGCGTGACAGCGGCGAATTCCAGCTCGATTTCCGATGGCGCCGCGGCCTTGCTGTTGATGCGCCGCAGCGAAGCCCAGGCTCGCGGACTTGCGCCGCTGGCGGTCATTCACGGGCATGCCGCCTTCGCCGATGCACCGCACCTGTTCCCGGTGGCGCCCATTGGTGCCATTCGCAAGCTGGTGGAAAACACCGGCTGGGCGCTGGAAGACGTCGACCTGTTCGAGATCAATGAGGCCTTCGCCGTGGTCACCCTGGCCGCCATGCAGGCCCTCGACCTGCCGGCAAGCAAGGTCAACGTCAATGGCGGAGCCTGCGCACTGGGTCACCCCATCGGCGCGTCCGGGGCGCGCATCGTGGTGACGTTGCTGGCGGCATTGCGGCAACGCAACCTGCGCCGCGGCATCGCCGCCATCTGTATCGGCGGCGGCGAAGCCACGGCCATCGCGGTCGAATGCCTCTATTGAGGAGGCCTGTGGTCAGGGTGCTTGCTCGGAGCCAACGGATGGATTAGAAATGACGACCGCAGGGGCGGGGCAATGATTGCTCCGCAGCCTATTCGGTCCGTTTCGCGCAGAAGCGGTGAGCGAGGATGAGTGAGCCTGACCCGAACACCGCTCGACAGCCCGTCGATGCGCGACACGATCTCGATCCACCTTGTGCGTGAAGCCGTACGCGACAGCCACGTCGACCTGGAGCCAATCCTTCAGGCGGCGGGCATCGATGACCGGCTGCTGCTGGACGATCAGGCCCGGGTCCCGGTTCAGCGTTACGCCCGGCTCTGGCGGCAACTGGCCAGGGCGCTGGATGACGAATTTTTCGCCATGGATGCGCGGCCATTACGCCGTGGCAGCTTCGCTTTCCTGTGCCAGGCCTGCCGGCAACAGCCGACCGTGGGCGCCGCGCTCAAGCTGGCCCTCGGGTTTCTTGCACTGATGCTCAGCGACTACGACGGCCGTCTGGCGACCCAGCAATCGCTCGCGGAAATCGTCCTACGCGAGCGCAGCGCTGACCCCAAACGCGCATTTTCCTGTTTCACCTACTGGATGATCGTTCACGGTATCGCCTGCTGGCTGGCTGGCCGGCGTATCCCGATCCTGGCCATGGAGCTGCGCGGCCCTGCGCCTCGATACGTCGGTGATTACCAGGTGATGTTCTCGCCCAACCTGCGCTTCGAGCGGCCACGCACGCGGTTGATCTTCGCCGCCGAACACCTCGACATTCCCGTACGGCGCAGCGCAACGGAGCTGCGTCGTTTCCTGGCCCGCGCCCCGGCGAACATCCTGGTGCGCTACCGCGATCCCGACAGCCTCGGCTGGCGCATCCGCCAACACCTGCGCAACCTGCCGGCTGCCGATTTTCCAGCCATTGACGCGATGGCGGCCCACTGCGGTGTTTCGGTGGCCACGCTGCGCCGGCACCTGACCGAGGAGGGCGCCGGCTATCAGGCCCTCAAGGACAGCGTGCGCCGCGAGCGTGCCGTGCTGTGGCTGGCTGAACCCCAGGCAACGTTCGAAGACATTGCCGAGCGCCTGGGCTTCGCCGATGCCAGCTCCTTCTACAAGGCGTTTCGCAAGTGGACCGGAGCCAGTCCCGGGCATTACCGCAGTCTGATTCTCGATGCGGACGATCCACAATTCACCAAGACGTGCGTGATGCCGCAACAGACGATCCGCTAACGATCATCCGCCGGTATGTTCTTGCATTTGTCAGGGTAAAGCCGGCAAATCCGCTTAATTTATCGTTGAATGGACCCATAACGCAGGGTGCCGTCCGGCGTTTTGCGCGCCCATAATGAAAACACAACAACAAAGGTGTCCATGCCATGTTCAAGGACCACATCGTCAAGCCCCGCGCCACCGACAGTCCGGTGTTCATGGGCACAGTAGCCGCCGTGTGCTTCGCGGTGACGCTGTTCGCCGGCCTCGGCGAGAGTGGCCTGGCCCGGCTGATGGCACCCATACTGCTGGATGTGCAGGCGCCCCTGGCAAGGGACGTGGCCGTGGCGGTCACCTTCACCCTGACGCTGGTCCTCAACCTGTTCGTGCTCGGTCGCTTCCCCTTGCGAGCGCAGATCGTCACTGTGTGGTGCGAACTGCTGCTGATGTTCCTGCTGTTCTTCGACACCTTTGACCTTTCATATTCATTCATCGCCACCAAGGTCGGCTTCATGATTACCCAAGGGGTATTCACGACCGTGTATGTGTCGGCGATCTCCATCACCATCGCTTTCGTGCTTGCCCTGCTGGGTGCGACCGCACGCCTGTCGTCCAACGGCTTCGCCATCGCGATCGCCAGCTTTTACACCTCGTTTTTTCGTGGTGTGCCGCTGCTGATCCAGATCTACCTCATCTACCTGGGCATTCCGCAACTGGGCTATGTGGTGGCCGCGGTGCCTGCGGGTATTTTGGCCCTGTCGCTGTGCTATGGCGCCTACATGACCGAGATCTTCCGTGCTGGCATCAGCAGCATTCCCCGAGGGCAATGGGAAGCGTCGCGAGCCATAGGCCTGTCGCCGCTGCAGACCATGATGCGGGTGATTTTGCCGCAGTCCATGCGGCTGATCATCCCGCCCACCGGGAACCAGTTCATTTCGATGCTCAAGGACAGTTCGCTGGTGTCGGTGATAGGCGTCTGGGAGTTGATGTTCCTGGCGCGTACCCAAGGCCGCGCGGAGTTTCGCCATTTGGAAATGTTGATCACTGCGGCGGTGCTGTACTGGCTGCTGTCGATTGTTCTGGAAACGGTCCAGGCCCGCCTGGAAAAGCACTTCAACCGTGCCCATCGCTGAGTCGGGCCAGTGCTTGATATGAAAAGGGCGCCCGCTATGAACCTGGAGCTTGCCATGAATCGATCGACCGTCCCTGCTGCGTCCCCCCGTTCAGCCGCTGTTCGGGTGCGTCGGCTGAACAAGTGGTATGGCGAGTTTCATGTGCTAAAGGAGATTGATCTGCACATTGCCAGCGGTGAGATCGTGGTGATCTGCGGGCCGTCGGGCTCCGGCAAGTCCACGCTGATCCGCTGCCTGAACCTGCTGGAAGACTTCCAGCAAGGTGAGGTGATTATCGGCGATACCCCGCTGACCCGCGGCGCGGCGTGCGTGGCGGGCATACGCCGCCAGGTCGGCATGGTCTTTCAGCAGTTCAACCTGTTTCCGCACCTGAGCGTACTACACAACCTCATGCTCGGGCCGCGCCTGGTCAGCCGACTCAGCGATGCCGAAGCCCGCGCTCTGGCCCATGAGTACCTGGAACGGGTACGTATCGGCAACCAGGCCGACAAGTACCCCGGCCAGCTGTCCGGCGGCCAGCAGCAACGCGTGGCCATTGCACGGGCGCTGTGCATGCGCCCGCGGATCATGCTCTTCGATGAACCGACTTCGGCGCTGGATCCGGAAATGGTCAAGGAGGTGCTCGACGTGATGGGCGAACTGGCCGAAGACGGGATCACTATGCTCTGCGTTACCCATGAAATGGGCTTCGCCCGGCGCGTTGCCGACCGGATCATCTTCATGGACCAGGGCCGCATCGTCGAGGAGGCTTCGCCGCAGGCTTTTTTTGACAACCCGCAACACGAGCGTGCCCGCGAGTTTCTCTCGCAGATTCTCAGCCACTGAGTGATCCGTCAGGGCCGGACATGGCTTCAAACGCTGTATACGCCACAACAACGCCAACTGCGTATCGCTGTTCTCTGGAGGTTCACCATGATGTCGCTGACTCGCTTGTTCACCGCTGTCGCACTGGCTGGTGTTTTCACGACCGGGGCCGGAGTTGCCTGGGCCGGCGCCACCCTGGATCGAATCAACTCGACCAAGGTCATGAAAGTGGCCACGGCAGCCAATTGGCCACCGCAGTCATTTCTCGGGCCGGACAATGCCCTGCAGGGTTTCGATATCGACGTGGCCACCGAGATCGGCAAGCGACTCGGTAGCAAGGTCGCGTTCGTCACGCCCGAGTACGGCATCATCACCGCCGGGCGTTGGTCGAACCGCTGGGACATCTCCGTCGGCTCCATGACTCCGACCCGCGAGCGCGGCCGGGTTCTGGATTTCCCTGCGGTCTATTACTACACCCCGTATGTATTCGCCGTGCACAAGGCCGCGGCCGGTACCAAGACCGCAGACCTCAACGGCAAGATCATCGGCGTCGAGGCCGGGACCACGTCGGAGGACTACATCAATCGTCGACTGACCATCGATGCGCCCGACGTGCCGTCCTTTACCTATGACGTGGAGCCTGGCGAAGTGAAAACCTACGGCGACAGCATGGGCCCGCTGGATGACCTGCGCATGGGCAACGGTGTGCGTCTGAACGCGACCCTGTCGGCCCTGCCGACCATCACCGCTGCCATCAAGAACGGCTACCCGATCGTTCAGGTCGAGGGTAAGCCGGCCTACTACGAGCCGCTGGCGATCGCCGTTGACAAGGGCGATGACGCCTTCAACGGGGCGCTGACCAGAATCGTCGAAGAGATGAAAGCCGACGGTACCCTCAAGCAGTTGTCCGAAAAATGGTACGGCGCCGACCTCACCAAGGTGCAGTGAACCAATCCCCTGCGCGTGCCCCTTGGCCCGGCACGCGCAAGGTAGACGCCCGACGAAGGACGAGGTCTTCATGTTCAGCTATATCGACAACTATTACACCGCGACCATGCGCGCGGCCCCCGTGCGGCCGCCGCTCGCTGGCCAAGTCAGCGTCGATGTGTGCATCGTGGGCGGTGGCCTGGCGGGGCTGAGCACGGCATGGGAGCTGGTGTCGCGTGGCAAGTCCGTGGTCGTGCTGGAAGCGGCGCGGGTCGCCTGGGGGGCGTCGGGTCGCAATGGCGGGTTCGTGCTGCAGGGTTGGTCCGAAGGCCTGTCGGCCATCGAGCAGCGCTGCGGCAAAGACACCGCTGCGGCCTTGTTCAGACTGTCCCTGGAGGGCGTAAACAGTGTGCGCGAGACCATTGCCCAGTACCAGTTGCCCGGCTGCGCGCCCAGTCGGGGCAAGCTGAGTGTCAGCCGCTTCGACAATGCCGACAGCCTCAAGCGCTTCAGCGAGCGCATGGACCGCGATTTCGGCTTTACCCTCGACTACCTCGACCGCGATACCTTGCGCACCCTGCTTAACACCGAGCGTTATTACCAGGGGCTGCGTGATACCCACGGTTTCCATTTCCACCCACTGAACTACTGCCTTGGCCTGGCAGAGTTGATCGAGCATAAGGGCGGGATGATTCACGAGCAGTGCGCCATGCTCGAAGTCGTCAGCCGGGCAGGGCGCTCGCAGGTATCGACCGCCCACGGCAGTGTCGATTGCACTGACGTGGTGTACTGCTGCGGCGGCTACGGCGGCCCTGAGTTCGGCAAACTGCACCGCGCCTTCCTGCCGATTGCCACCTACGTGGTCCTCACCGAGCCGCTGGGCGCGGGCCTGCAGCAGGCGGTGCGCACTTCAGAAGCCGTCGGTGATTCCCGCCGTGCCTCGGACTATTACCGTATCGTCGACGGCGACCGGCTGTTGTGGGGCGGCCACATCACTACCCACAACCTGCAGGACGAACAGCGCCTGGCACAACTGCTCACTGCCGACATCCTCGCCGTCTACCCGCAGTTGCAAGGGCTGAAGATCGACAAGGCCTGGTCTGGACTGATGGGCTATGCGCGGCACAAAATGCCCCACATCGGCCCAATCGGCCCAGGGCTGTGGTCCTGTGCTTCGTTCGGGGGGCACGGTATGAACACCGCGCCAGCAGGCGGACGGGTGATCGCCGAGGCCATCTGCGGCGAATCGGATCGCTACCGCCTGTTCGATCGCTATGGTCTGCAATGGAATGGTGGCCCATTCGGCCCACCGGCGGCGCAATTGGTGTATACCGGTTTGAAGATGATGGACAGATTCCAGGAACGACACGCCGGCGCTGGGCCGCGCTAACGCCTCCTCACGCAAGGTCGATACGGCATGGAAGCACACTCACCCCGTACATTGTTCAACCTGACCGAGAACGATCGCCAGTTGCTGGCGCTACTACAGGCCAACGCTCGCGAGCCGACCGCGTCGCTGGCACGCAAGCTGGGCGTGTCGCGCTCCTCGGTGCAGGAGCGCATCCAGCGGCTGGAGAAAGCCGGCATCATCACCGGCTACAGCGTGCGCATCGACCACGACCGGATACAGCCGACCATCAACTGCTTCACCATGACTTCGTGCACCAACAAAAGCTACACCGATGTCATGACGACGCTGCGCAAGATCGACGCGGTGCAGGCCGTGTACGCGGTGTCTGGGGAGTCGGACTTCATCATTCACCTGGCCACCGGGACCCTGGGCGAACTTAATGCCGAGCTGACCCGGATCAACATGATCAAGGGCGTGGCGCACACCGCGTCGCATATCGTGATGGAGACTAAGTTCAGTCGTCGGTTGAGTGTGTAGCAGGGGCAAAAGCCCGGCGAGAGGTTTCACCGGGCGGAGTGCCGGCAGAGTCACCTACAGATTGATCGGGTATTGCGTGATGAACCGAACGTCATCCAGATCGCCGCTGAACGAGTTGCGGTAGGCGGCCTGACGCAGGCGGAAGGTCAGGTTTTTCAGAGGACCGCTCTGCACCGTGTAGGCTGCTTCCAGATCACGTTCCCATTCGGTCTGGCCGCTCGCGCCGTTGGCCAGGGTGATGTTGTCGCCACGCAGGTAGCGGGCGAACACATCCAGCCCCGGCACCCCAAGGCCGGCGAAGTTGAAGTCATAGCGTGCCTGCCACGAACGTTCGTCCTCGCGGGTGAATTCGGCGTACTGCACGTAGTTGGCCATGTAGTTGGTATTGCCGCCGTCGGTGTAGAAGACGTAACCGCCTTTGCCGGTGATGGCCTGATAGGCCAGCGTCAGTTTGTGCGTGCCGTAGCTGTAGGCGGTCTTGAGGCTGAACGAATTGCTGTCGATATCCCCGCCGCGCTCGGCGCCGGTGCTCTTCTGGTTGTAGAAGCGGAAGTCGGCGGAAAATGCCTGCTGGTCATCGATGGGTTTGACCCAGCTCAACCCCGCGTATTTCTTCTTCCACAGATCCTGCACGTCCGAGGCATACAGCGCGCCGGTCAAGGCCGGGGTGAAGTTGTAGGTGGCGCCATAGACGTCTGCACGGGTCATGCCGCCGGCATTGTGGCCACTTTGCGCGTACGTGCTGAGCGAAGTGAGGTGGGCGACATCGATGCGCAGGTTGTCGATTTCCTTGCTGCTCAGATAAAACCCTTCGGTCGTCTCGGGCAACAGGCGACTATCACCGGTCGAGTAAACCGGCAGGTTAAGGGTCATTTCGCCGTATTTGAGTACCGTGTTCGAGACCTTAAGTTTTACCGCAGCCGCAGCGCGGGAATAGTCGTCCTCGGCCCGATCGACCCCTGGCGTGTGCCGGCCATTGCTGGGCAGCAGGCCGGTACCGATGCGGTCCGAGCTGCTGTCGAGTTTCATGCCGTAGAGGCCTATGGCGTCGATACCGAGGCCCAGGGTGCCTGGGGTGAAGCCAGAGGTGAAGGTGCCGATGAAGCCCTGGGCCCATTCAGCGCGATAGCTCTGCGCGTTCGGGCCGGTGTTGTGGAAATCCCGGTTCAAGTAGAAGTTGCGCGCCATGACCTGCGTGCTGCTGTCTTTGAAAAACGGGTTGTCGAGCACGTCGTCGGCAAAAGCCGTAGGGGAAATGGCCGCGCACAGTGTCGCACTGCCAAGCATTAAAGCTGACCGCATGGTATTGACCCTTGTCGAGAATAATCAGCAGATGGCGAAGTCTTGAAGCAAGATTATTGTTATGGGGCGTCCATGCCCTGCAGCGGTGAATCAGTTGCTTTCGGCCACTTCGCAGATGCTCAGAATGGCCAGGATGTAGACGCGGACCATGTCCAGGTAATCGCGCTTGTGAACACGCTCGTCGGGCATGGTGTTGAACTTGCCACCGGGCCCGCAGACCACGCCCTGCATGCCCAGGCGCTGATAGAAATGCGCGGCATCGGTGCCGAAGTACGCCGGCGGGGTGATGATTCCGGTGGGCTGCGGTTCACCGCGCACCCGCTGATAGGCGGCGTTCACGGCCTTGACGATGGGCGAGTCGAGGGATACTTCGAAGGGCGGCATCAGCGGCTGGTTGTCGCTGTCGTTGATCAGCTTGGCTTGCAGGCCCGGAAACTGTTCGCACAGGCGATCGAGCAGTCCTTGCAGGTCGGCGAGCACCGACTCGACGGTCTGCCCAGGGGTGTAGCGGGCCGAGCCGCGCAAGCGCAGGAAATCGGCGACCTGCGGCGGACGCCATTCTTCGAGGTCGCGACCCAGGGCGCCGTGGACCACACCGATGTGGCCGCGGTTGACCTTCTCGTGTTCCGGCGTGCGGGCGCCGCTGAAGGTAATGCCGTTGATCTGCGGAATGAGCTGCACCGCCGCAGTGATGACGTCCACCGCTTCTTCGCGCTTGGACAGATGGCGGGTGTCGCCGGTCAGCTCGATGACGAACATCAGCGAGCCCACGTGCAGGGTCACCGCCTGCAGGTCGGTCGGTTCGCAGTTGATGAAGTAGTCGGCTTTCACGCCTTGTTCGATCGCCGCGATGGTGCCGATCCCGCCTTGCAGCTCGCCGACCACATAGGTCAGGATCACGTCGCCCTTGAGCTTGACCCCGGCGTCTATCAAGGTTTTCAGCGCGCAGAAGTAGGCGGCATCACCGGCCTTCATGTTGGAGACGCCGATGCCATAGATGAACTCGTCATCGACCTTGCCGGCCCACGGGTCCACGGTCCAGCCTTCGGTGACCGGGTTGGTGTCCAGATGGCCATTGAACAACAGGCTGTGGCCACCACCGCCCTGACCCTTGAGCGTGCCAATGGCATTGAGGCGTTCGCCGGGTACCGGCATCAGCTCGCTGTGCAGCCCCAGCTCGCTCATCTGCCCAGCCATGTATTCGGCCAGCCGACGCTCCTCGGCAGTGGCGCTGTAGCTCTTGTGCTGCACCATGCGCGCAAGAAAGTCGAGGCAGTAGGCCTCATCGATGCTGTGGATCAGCGCATCAGGCGTCATCGAGTTGCTCCATTTCGGTGAGGGGCTGCGGCACTGCCTGGAGCAGGGCACGGGTGTAGGGGTGCCGGGACTGTTCGGCCATGTCCTGCGCGGGCAGGATTTCCAGCAGATCGCCGCGGTACATCACGGCGATGCGGTGAGCGATCTGGCGGATCAGGTTCAGGTCATGGGTGATGAACAGGTAGGCGGTGCCATGCTTGCGGCGCAGCTCCAGCAACAACTCGATCACCGTGGCCTGCACCGACACGTCCAGCGCGGCGGTGATCTCGTCGCAGATCACCAGCTCAGGTCGCGCCGCGAACGCGCGGGCGATCGCCACCCGCTGTTTCTGGCCGCCGGACAGGGCGTGTGGATAGCGATCGGCGAAATCCTCGGGCAGGCGCACCTCACGCAGCAGTCGGGCGACGGCCTGGCGCTCGGTTTCTCCCTCGGGCAGGCCATAGAGCCGCAGCGGGCGAGCGAGAATCTGGCCGATGGTCTGACGCGGATTGAGCGAGGCATCCGGGTGCTGAAAGATGATCTGCACCTTGCGCCGGTAGTCACGGCTCATGTCGGCGGCGCCACGAATGTCGACGCCCTCGAACTGCACCTTTCCGGTGAATGGGGTCAGACCGGTCAAAGCCTTGGCCAAGGTCGACTTGCCCGAACCGGATTCGCCGATGATGCCGAGGATCTCGCCACGCGCCATGCTCAGGGTCATGTCCCGGGCAGCCAGGGAAGGCTTGGCGGCACGTCGCAACAGACCGTCGAGCAAACCAGGACGACCGTAACGCACGCTGAGTCCGTTGACGTGCAGCAGCGGCAGACTCGGCGCAACGGTTTCGCTTAGCAGACGCTTATCCGCAGCCGGCACGGCGGCGACCAGTCGTTGCGTGTACGCATCGCTGGGCGCGCTGAAGATCCGCGCACCGGCCGCCTGTTCAACGATGCGCCCCTGATTCAGGACGCAGACCCGATCCGCCACCCGCGATACCAGGGCCAGGTCGTGGGAAATGTACAGCGAGGCCACGCCGGTTTCCTCGCGCAGACGCCGGAACAGCTGCAGGATCTGTGCAGAGCTGATCACGTCCAGCGCCGTGGTTGGCTCGTCGAAGATCAGGCATTGCGGGCGACAGGCGAACGCCGTGGCGATGAGCACGCGCTGTTTTTCACCGCCGGAGGCTTCGTGGGGAAAGCGCTTCATCATTGCCGCCGGGTCTTTGAGATCGACATCGGCGAGCAGTTGCTCACCCAGGGCCCAGGCGTCCCGATAGCTCAGGTCGCGATGGCGGGTCAGCACTTCCACTACCTGTTCGCCCAGACTCAAAGTCGGGTTGAGCGACGCGCTCGGGTCCTGGAAGATCATTCCCAGGCGTCCGCCGCGTAACTGCTCGACCTGGCGTTGCGGCATCTGCAGCAGGTCTTCACCCTGCAGAATGATGCTGCCACCCACGTCGCGAGCGTTGCTCGCCAGGTAGCGCATGATGGCAAAGCCCAGGGTGGTCTTGCCCGAACCGGATTCGCCGACCAGGCCCACGACTTCACCGGCACCGACCTGGAAGTCGATGTTCTGCAAGACGTGGAGCGGGCCGCCTGGCAGCTGATAGTCGAGGCTGTAGTCAGCCACTTGCAACACGGCAGTCATTGGCGGTGCCCCTTGGGATTGAGGGCATCGCGCAAGCCATCGCCCAGCAGATTGAAACCAATCGCGATGATGGCGATGGCCAGGCCGGGCATGAGCATCATCCACGGCGCCTGAAAGAAATACCGTCTGGCCTCGGCCACCATCAGCCCCCATTCCGGCTGCGGCGGTTGCGCACCCAGCCCAAGGAAACTGAGGGTGGCAAACAACATGATGGCAAAGGCGACGCGGATGGTGGCCTCGACAATGATCGGCGCAACGATATTGGGCAGCATTTCCCGCACCACGATGTAGGCAGTGGATTCGCAGCGGGCAATGGCAGCGCTGACGTAGTCCTGACGGCGGGCGGCGAGGGCGACGCTGCGCGCGATCCGTGCCATGCCAGGGACGAAGGCGATGGTGATCGCCAGCACGGCGTTGAGGTCGCTTTTGCCCAGGGTGCTGACGATCAACAGCGCGAACAGCAGGCTGGGGATCGACATCACCGCGTCCAGCGTGCGCATCAGCGCCTCGTCGATACGCCCGCCCAAGTACCCGCTGGCCGTGCCCAGCAATGCGCCCAGCAGCATCGCCATCGCGGTGGCCAGCACCGACAGCGAAATGGTCGCGCGGGCTCCGATGAGCAGGCGGCTGAAAATGTCGCGCCCCAGCTGATCGGTGCCCAGCCAGTGCACCAAGCTGGGTGCCTTGTACCGGGCCAAAATGGAAATCGCTTCCGGGTCGTAAGGGGCCAGCGCCGGCCCGGCGCAGACCAGCACGATTGCCAGCAGCAGGACCAGGCTGCCCACCAGACCCTGCGGCGAGCTCAGCAGTCGGTAGATGATGTCACGCATATTGAATCCGCCGATCAAGGTAGGCATAGGTCAGGTCAGCGATGAAGTTGACCACGCAATAGGTTGCGGCGAGGATCAGCACACCGCCCTGAATGGCCGGCAGATCGCGGGCCGCGACCGCCACCAGCAGCTCCCGGCCGATGCCTGGAATGTTGAAGATTTCTTCCACCACGACGATGCCGCCCAGCAGATAGCCCACGTCCAGCGCGACGATGGTGATGGTCGGCAGCAGGCCGTTGCGCAGCGCATGACGCAACAGCACGCGGCGCCGCGACAGTCCCTTGAGCCGTGCCGCACGGATGTAGTCGGTCTCGAGCACGTCGATCATCTCGGAGCGCACCATCCGCGACACGTGAGCGACCATGATCATCGACACCGTGAGCGTCGGCAGGATCAGGTGCCGCAGGCCCTCGCCGAAGTTTTCCGAGAGCGGCACGTAACCGGTGGCCGGCAGCAGTTGCCAGACATCGGCGAACAACAGCACCAACAGGGTTGCCGTGACGAACTCGGGCAGCGACACGCCGATGTAGGAGAACAGAGCAATGATCAGGTCCACCGGTCGCCCGCGCCGTACCGCGGCGAGAATGCCCAGCGGAATGGCCACGGCCAGCATCAGCAACAGGGAACATCCTGCCAGCAACAACGAGCGGCCGAGCGCGTTCAGCAACGAACCCAGCACCGGTTGGCCGTTGCGCATCGACAGGCCCAGATCGCCTTGCAGCACGGCCATCAGCCAGTGGCCGAATTGCAGCCACGCCGGTTGGTCCAGCCCGAGCTTGGCGCGCAGGGCGGCGAGCGCTTCAGGCGTGGCGTTCTGGCCCAGCAGCGTCACTGCGGCATCGGCCGGCAACAACTGGGTGATGGCGAACACCAGCAACGAAACGATCAGCAGGGTATAGACGACCAGAAGCAAACGCTTGGTCAGGTAGGCAGCAGTCACAGGATTACCCTCGATTCATCCGCGCTTCGGGGCGCCTTCATCCAACCAGGCCTGATCCAGGCGAAACACCGCGCCGCGAGGGTGCAATCGATAGCCTTGAACATAGTTGCGCTGGGCCGCCAGCACATCGAAAAAGGTCGGAATCAGCGACGGCACCTGTTCATGCATCAGGCGCTGGGCCGTGCCGTACAACGCCGCACGCTTGACCGGATCGTCCGTGCCCCGTGCAGCGGCCACGGCGGCATCGAATTCGCTGTTGTTCCAGCGCGTTTCGTTCCAGGCAGCGTCCGAGGTGTAGAGCAGAGAAAACACCGCGTCGGCCGAAGGTTGCATGTTGTAGAAACCGACGTAGAAATTGCCTTTCTTCCAGACCTGGTCCAGGTAGGTACTGTTGGCCATGGTCTCGACCTTGATATTGAACCCGGCTGGCTTGGCCATTTCCCGTACGGCAATGCCCAACTGGGTACGCGTAGAGGGCTTATCGGAGGCAACCAAGGTGATGTCCAGGCCATCGGAAAAGCCGGCGTCGGCCAACAGTTGCCTGGCCTTGGCGATATCGGCCTGACGCAGTTCGATATCGGCGTGGTAACGGTAAGCGGCATTGAGCGGTGTATCGTTGCCCGGCGTACCAAAGCCTTCCGCCACGAAGTCCACCAGTGCCGCCCGATCGACACAGAGCGACAGCGCCTGGCGTACCCGCACGTCGTTGAACGGCTTCTGGTCGCAGGCCATGTTGATGTTGAGGAACTGCCCGGAAGGTGCACGCAGTCCGGTCACGCCACTGGCTTGGCCAAGGCGGCTGAACTCGGTGGCCTGGGCTGACAGCATGAGATCGATGTCGCCGGACATCAGCGCAGAACTTTCTGCAGTCGGATCGGGGTAGACACGGATCTCGACGCGGTCCAGAAACGGACGCTCGGGGTCATGGAACTGTTCGTTGCGAGTGACCACGACCAGCCGCTCGGGCTCGAACGAGGCCAGCTTGAACGGCCCTGTGCCCACGGCTTCGCGCGTCAGGCGGGCCATATCCCCCTGGACGATCGCCGCGGGCACGATCTTCGCGTCCGGGTAGGCCAGGCTGATGGGAAGGTCTGCGTAGGGCATGGTGGTGGTCAGCTTGACGTGCAGCTCGTCGATCGCTTCCACGGACTTGATCGGGCCGATGTTGCGCAGGCCGGGCGACGCGGTCTTGGGATCGAGGATCGCCTGCAGGCTGGCCACGACATCCCTGGATGTGCAGCGGCTGCCGTCGTGGAAAAGCAGGTTGTCCCGCAGGCTGAAGGTCCACTCGGTCAGCGCTTCGTTGTGGCTCCAGGACGTGGCCAGATCGGGCTCGGCCTGCATGTCGTGACTCAGGCGTGTAAGCCCGTTGTAGAGCAGTTCGCTGAGCAGGTACTCGGGATTGACCCGAGCCAGCAGCGGATTGAGCATGCCCACCGCCTGGTCGACGCTGATGCGCAACGTACCGCCCTTGCGCGCGGCGCCGGCGGCCCACAATGTGCTGGAGAACGGCAGCATGGCAGCGCCGGTGACGATGGCCGTAGTTGCAAGAAAGCGGCGACGGTTGAGCCGGAAAACGGTAGTCATGGCGATACTTCACTTAGCAAAGAGATTGTGGGGCAGCTAGGTAAAAAGTGCCGATGACCGATCTTGATGCCAGTCTTCGGTGGTCGCTTGGGTTAGCCTGTTGCGGCGGTCCCAGGGGTGAAGTCTGCAGCCAGGTAGACCAGGATCGACTTGGCCAAGGCGACCAGATCTTCGCGGGTCGTGTATTCGTCGCTGGCATGAATGCGACTGTGCGGGCGAATTAGGCCACCCAACAAAATCTCCTGGATACCGGCCTGTTGCACCCAGCCCATATCCGAGCTGCTGCTGGAGCCATAGCACTGGAACTGCTCGGCGGTGAAACCGAAACCCACGCCCAGTGCGGCTTGCCAGCGCGGCCAATGGGGACCGGTCGGGTCCGCAACCGGCGCAAGATGGCCGATCACTTCAGCTTCCACCGCAAGTGCCGCGCTTGCGGCCATGGCGGTGTCGATGCAATGGTGCAGTTCTGCCAGCACCTGATCGAAGGGTTCTTGCGGAGCGTAGCGACGGTTGATCAGCACCTCGAACTGCGCTGGAACGGTAGAGCCTTTGCTACCGCCATGGGCCGCGGCCAAGGTCATGCGCGAAATCAGAGGTGCACCGTTGTAATGGGGCGGCGCCGGCATCGGCCATGCCCGCTGTTCCACCTGCTGCTTGAGTGCGTACAAGGCGTTTAGCAGCGGCAGGCTTTCCTCGATGGCATTGATGGCATCGACCGGTTCACCGGAGTGCGAAGAGCGGCCCTTGACCGTGATCTTCAGGTCGACACTGCCAAAGCACCCAGCCCAGATCCTCGGCGCGGCACCGCCGTTGAAACTCAGGATATGGCCCTCGACCAGTCGTTGTTCGGCCAGGTAGCGAATACCCGGATAAAGACCGCCTTCCTCATCAGTGCACAGCAGCAGGGAAGGGCAGTAGCGCAGCGGCAGGTCGAAACGTGCCGCCGCACGCAAGGCACTCAAGGTGGCGGCAATGCTGCCTTTCATATCGGCCGTGCCGCGCCCGATCAGCTTGCCGTCAGCTTCGGTCAGCTGCAGAGGAGGGTGGTTCCAGCCGTCACCGGCCGGCACTGTGTCGACATGGAAATACAGGCTGCAGACCTCTTGGTCTCCAGGATGTCGGGCAATCAGATTGATGCGTTCGCCATGAGCCTCGCCGCTGCGGGTCTGCCACAGCGCATCGGGCACCGAGACCCGTGTCGCCTCCAAGCCAAGCGGCGCAGTCAGGGTTTCCATCAAGTCGGCGAAGGCGCCGTAGCCTGCGCCCGGCGGGAAGCAGGTATCGACCGCGATCATGCGTTGCAGATCGTCGATCAGCCCATCATGATCCGTCTCGATCGATTCGAGTGCCTGCTCAAGTGCCGTATTCATCGTCATTTTGAGTCTCGCCGTATTTCTATATAGTTTATAGTTAAACACCACCGCATGGCCCGTCAAGGAAAAACGATGACCAACAGCAATGCACCGGCTGCCGACGCCAGCTTTGCCCGACTGGGCGAACAGGACAGCGCACCTCTTTATGAAGTGGTGAAGCGGCGCGTCTCAGAGGCGATCCTGCTAGGGGAGTGGGCGAGTGGCACGGTGATCCCCAGTGAGAACGCGTTGGCCGCAGACTTCGGCGTATCGGTAGGCACCGTGCGCCGCGCACTGGCCGAACTGGTGACAGAAGGCATGCTGATGCGCCGCCGCAAGACCGGCACCGTCGTCACCGGATGGGCGCCGCTGCACAACCTGCGCTATTTCTTCCAGTACTTCCGGCTGCACAACAAGGAAGGCGCACTGCTGAAATCCAGCACCTCCTTGCTCGACTACCAGACGGGCAAGGCCACGGCGGAGGAGGCCGACAAACTGCTCATCGATCCTGCCAGTCCCGTTTACCGTCTGCATCGACTGCGCACCATCGGCGGCGTTGCCGCCATGCACGAACATTTCACGGTAGTGGCAAGCAAGGTCCCGGACTTCCCTGGGCCGGAAGCCTTTCCCGAACTCTTGTATCGCCACTTGCTCGAACACTACGGCATACGCGTAGCGGCGGTGCGCGAACAGCTGACCGCCGGCCTGGCCACGGCAGAGGACTGCAAGCTGCTGAAGCTGGAGGCGCCTCATGCCGTGATGATCATCGACGCCATATCGTTCGACCAGACGGCAGCGCCGGTGATGATCACGCACCAGCGCGCGAGTACGGAGCACTTCATGTATGTGAACGAGATTCGGTGATCAAAGCGTTGAAGGAAAGCGTGCTGTGCGTGTGACTTCAGGGCGGGCGGGTGGAGCTCGTGGAAGGACTTAACTAGTAACTCTACTAAATGCTTATTTAGTAGAGTTATCGTGTTTTTCGGAGAGTTTTGAGCGGTAATAGGGGATTTTAGCTTCACTTTAAGAGCGTCACTCACGCGTTGACTAGGTACGCTTGATTCATGTCGTCACGCTGTAAGTTTTGCTTGTGGAACCGCGTATTGATTGATGGCTACGCTGTGCTGATTGAGAAATACGAGCTCTGCCGCCGTGAATGGCTCGCCAGCACCGCAGAACCCGATCTCCAGTCAATGTGGCATGGGTAGGTAGCGACATGGAATACGACGACAACTGGTTGAAGATGCCGTGCTTGCGCTGTTGGCAACCTACAGCTCCGATACAGGCAATGCATGGAAAGGGTTCGACTTCGAAATCATGAACCGACTGCATGCGCACGGGTTAATTAGTGATCCGGTCAACAAGAACAAATCTGTCTGGGTGACAGATGAAGGACTGGCCCGAGGTCGACAGATAGCCGACCGCTTGTTCGGTATGAGAACTCCAACGGACCGGAGATCTGAATCCGATAGCTGACCGCATACTCCCTAATAGGTTGGACAGGTTTGTGGATTAATCGGGTTTTGAGTTATCGGAGATCTCGCCCAGATTTACGATCGCCGAAGGCGTGATAACACCTGGTATGCCCAAGTCATGATTGACTGGCCAGCCAACGGGCAGCTTTAGCGCTGCGGCTGCAAGACGTGAATCTTGACGAGGATGATTAACAGCTTTCGAAACGTACTTGACGCTACGCAGGTCCCAAGCGCTTGACGTGGGATGGACAGAGGCTGAGCAGATGCTCCCACGAATCGATGGGCACAGCGGGCGATGAGTACTCGAGTGTTGATGATGCGTATGAGAGTGAGGTTACCGGAGGACCAGGATCGTCTGGTACAGCAACGAAGCCTGGAGACCGGGGGCAACCCTGCCATGCGGATCGCGTATCATAACGTTACGCATAATGTATATTATGTTAAATTAAATGCCATGCTAGATATTCCCATCAGCACCTAGCCGCTTTCACCCACCTATAATACTCCTGCCTTCGGCCTCACGGCCTGCGCGCTCAGTCACAGCCGTGCTGCGAATGATGACCTTCTACTAGCGCCATGAGTGCTTATGCTACAGCAGCCTGCACGCGCAGCTGGGTTGATTAGAAAACTGAAGATAGAAACTCGGCAATGTACACGAAGGTACGAATACCCGCCTTGTGGAGTCTGAACGCTTGCTCACACAGCCTCCAACGCAGCCTCTTCTTCGTGTGCAATGGTTTCTTCGACTGCCAACTGATGTCGCGTCCACTCAGCAGCGATCGCTGGATTTTCACGAATCTGCTCTTCGATCCGCAGGGTTTCGCGATATTCGAGTGCCTGCGCAACCATCGTCCACTGAGTTTCGACATTTAGTGATTCAAGCTCTTTGCGAATCGACGGTAGGTCAATTCGGAAGAACTCCTTGCGAGGATTCACTTTGTTGACCTGCTCCCTTAGGAAATGGCGATGCAGCTGCTTTTCCAAGCCTGGCGCATCATCACTGAAAATCATCGCGTGTATATCAAACTCAAATGGGACGCTGGCGTCGCCAAGCTCACGAACACGATCTAGTGGTTCGAGACGGCGAGTCATACCAATCTTGAATATCTCCTCTCCGAACGATCCTGTATTGGAGATCACATACACGTGGCCTGCCCGCGTTTGCTGGGCCATCGACAGAGCGCGTTTGTTTTTCTCTTCAGCTGCTTTCAGTTGGTCTTGGAGCGAAGCTAGGCGAGCTTCAAACTTGGCGCGTTCTGCAGCGTTAGCTGCGGCTACCTGCTCTTGGGCCTTTTCCAAAGCACTACGCAGTGTCGTTTCTTCCTTGGCAGCGTCTTTAATGGCACGTTCGTATTCACGACGGGCCTTCTCTTCTTCGCGCATTTGTTCGCGTAGCTGTCGCTGCTCTTCGCGCTCCTGATCCTTCAAAAGCCTGGCGGTCACTCCCCAACGCAACTCTTCAAGGCGTGCTCTGAGGTACTCATCATTCACTCGGGCATTTCGGAAAGGAGCGCCCAACTGGTTGACCACTGCGGCTGCGTCGAGGATTTCCTGCTCAAGCTTGCCGTGGTTGTCTGATTTGGAGCGAGACAGAATGGAGTCAACTTTGCCGTTAAAGGCATCAGCCACAAATCGAATTGCAGTTTCACGGCGATTCGCTTCGGCGTAATCACAGCTAGCCGCCCTGCCCGTCTTCACCAAAACCTTGGTAAGTTCGCGGGCTTCTTTGAGCTTCTGCCCAGCCTCAATGAATCCGAACTCCTCAGCTAGGTCGTCCAAGAGGTGGTAGGTAGGGACAATGTAAGCATCACCATAGCCTTCGATGATGTTCTTCATGGCCTTGGCAGCATTGGCATACTGCTTCGCTTTACCCATAGCCTCCATAGCATCGCCGGCGATCTCCTGAGCACGCTCGTTCGCGGTTGCTACAATTTTGTCGGCGTCAGCGATAGCTTTAGCCAAGCGAGTCTCGGCCTGATCGACTCGGGACTGGGCAAGCTGAAGCAGGCGGTTACGCTCAGAGCTCGCTGTAGTTGAAAGCCGTGCGGCCTCTGCCTCAACATCAACGATATCTTTGAAGCGTTCAAGCTCCCGGGTTCGTAGCTGAAGCTGTTTCCGAAGTTCGCTGACCTCGTCCTCAGTTTTGTCGAGGTCGTTTTTCCTCGCATTAAGCTCAAGAGTCAGTTGAGCTACCTTGCCATTGGCTTTGGTGCTTCTAATCAAAAGCACGACTGTGGCTATGCCTGCAATGAGGGCAATGAGTTCCATGTGAGATCGTCCCTTCTATAGGAACAAGTGTTCCTACAGCACTACGTTGGTTGAGGGTATGGTTTATTCAAAGGGGGGCGACAAATAACCTATTGAACGCCTAGTGATCACCAGCGCGCTCGGGCAGCTTCTTAGGGCTGAGCACCTTGGATTTCCCCAAGTCTTATTTGGTAACCCTGGCCAAGCTACGTAACGGTTTCAGTCTCAACCGTTTGAACGATCTGGCCTTTTGCACTCTTGGTGACCGGGATGCTTTCGCTATAGGCAGTTTGTACATAACCAGAGATGGCTGTGATGGACAGCAGGACAAGTCGAGCGCTGAATTTCATCTTGGATTCCGTTTCCAAAGTTAAGTGGCTCAGCATACAAGCGAGCATGGCCAATCGCCAGATCGCTCGTAGCGGCTGGCAATTATTAGTGCGATACGATCAGCGAAGGGTATCAGGAAATCACTCCTTCACAAGCCTCCAAACGTAACAACCCTTCATTCGCTGCAGCATCCGTCGTCACCACCAGGCGAATGTATGGCGGTGATGATCAGCTCAGATTTGAGCGCCTCAGCTAGCTAGCTACTCTGGCCTATGCTTGCTGCGGTCCCCAATGCGCCCCTGACAAACGCCTTGTTGTAGTGGTCAACCAACCCCGGACACGGCGTTAAGTTTTTCCTCGCCACCCGCAGGCGCCAAGCCTAGATTGAAATAATGCGGCCGGCGCCATTTTTTGCCGCTCCACCAAGTCAGGCTGTTCGACCAAACCCCGGAATCCCCAACCCCAAACTCTCCCGCAGCGTCGTCCCCTCGTAAGCCGTGCGGTACACCCCCCGCTCTTGCAGCAACGGAATAACCTCCTGAGTGAAGCGCTTGAACTGCGATGGGTGCCCAATGTAGATATTGAACCCATCCACCGCCCGCGCCTCGAACCAGTCCGCCATCTTTCGAGCGACCGTTTCTGCTGATCCCACGAATGCACCCGGCCGCAACTGCCGACCGAACTCCACGGCTTGGCGCAGCGTGAATCCTTTTTCTTGTGCTTGATCGGCGATCCGCTTGGCGGCCGTGAAGAAGCTGCTGCGCGCGGCTTCGAGGCTTTCCTGGGGGAAAGGCGCGTCAAGATCGTACTGGCTGAAGTCGTGCCAGCCGAAGTTGCGGCCGAACTCCTTGAGTGCAAGCTCGAAGCTGTGGTCGACCTCATGGTAGTGCCGCTCGATTTCACGCGCTTGGTCGTCGGTGTCGCCTACATGGATTTCAGCGCCTGGCATGACCAACAGCTGCTCGGGATCTCGCCCCAGGCGCTCCGCCCTCCCCTTGATATCGCGATAGAACGCCTGGCCCTGCTCGATGCTGGCTGCGTGGGTGAACACCACATCGGCGGTGGCGGCACCGAGGTCACGGCCCTGCTCGGAATCGCCCGCCTGGAATATGACGGGCTGCCCCTGCGGGGAGCGCTGGATGTTCAACGGGCCGACCACGGAAAAATGTTCACCCGTATGGTTGAGCGCATGCAGTTTGCTTGCGTCGAGAAACTGCCCAGTCTGCCGATCCCGTACGAAGGCATCTTCCTCGTAGGAATTCCACAGTCCCTGGACGACCCGCACATGCTCTGCAGCCCGGCTGTATCGGGTGTCGTAGTCGAAATGTTCGTCCCGGCTGTAATTTCCTGCGGTGCCTGCGTCGCCACTGGTGACCACGTTCCACCCTGCTCGCCCTTTGCTGATCAGGTCGAGCGACGCGAGTCGACGCGCGACGTTGTAAGGCGAGTTGTAGGAAGTGGTGAGCGTGCCCACCAAGCCCAGATGTCGGGTGGTGACCGCGAGCGCGGATAGAAGCGTCAGGGGTTCCAGCCGATTGAGATAGTGCGAGGGAGAGCCTGGCGTGATGAACTGGCTGTCGACGATGAACATCAGGTCAAACAGCGCGGCCTCAGCCTGCTGCGCGATGTCGATGTACCAGTCGACGTTCACACTGGCGTCAACCGGCAACTCGGGGTCGAGCCAGAGGTTGTGCCGCCCCGGGCCGCCGCAGCCCATTGTCAGGGCACCGAGTTTGAGCTTTCGTGACGTCATGTTGATCGTGTTCCTTGTGAGCAGGTAAAAGCCTTGAATGCTGTCAGCCGATTCAGGGCTGAGCCTTTGCCATAGGGGGCTGGAGCGACGCTGCGAAGGAGTCGTCGAACAGACTCGCCGCAGGGTAGGCCTTGACCAGGCCCAGGCTGGCGAAAAAGTCCACGGTCTTCTGGGCCTGGATGGGGGCTTGTGGGCTCAGCGGCTCGATGGTGGTTCGCGCACGGGCAAACCAGGCTCGTGAGATGTCGGCGTTCGCGCGGGTGCGCTTTGACCAGGCGTCGGCATAGGCGTCCGTGTTGGCAGGATTTTGCAGTGTCCAGTCGCGAGCCTTCTTCAATCGCTGCAGGAAATCGCTGATCAGTGCACGCTTGGGATCGATGACTTTGGCGTTGGCGGCAATGAAACTTTGCGCAGGAATCAGCCCGTCTGCCGTCGCCAGGATGCGCGCGCCCTGCCTTTCCTGCTGGGTGACGTAAGGTTCCCAGGTGGCGATCACGTCCACTGAGCCGCCATCCAAAGCATGAGAGGCGTCCAGGGCGCTGAGATAGCGAAGGTCAAGCGAGTCTCTCGGAACGCCCGCCTTGTCCAGCGCAGTGAATAACAACTGCTGGCTCCAGGATCCTTTCCAGATTGCGGCGCGCTTGCCTTTGAGGTCTTCGATACTGCGTATCGGTGAGTCCTTGCTTACCAGAATGGCAACGCCATCGAGGCTCTGCCGACCTACCGCAATCACCTTGATCGGCGCACCCAGGGCGCCCAGAAACAGAGCAGGCGCGTCACCGAGCAAGCCGATATCCAGACTGCCGACGTTCAGGGCCTCTGCAACGGGCGACCCTGCAGTGAACTGTTTCCACTCAAGGGTGTAAGGCAGGTCATTCAGCACGCCTGCCGCTTCCATGACAGCTTGTGCGTTATAGCTCTGGTCTCCCACTACCAGCGTCTGTGCGCTCGCCGAAAGGCAGAGCAAGGACGTGGCTACTCCGATCGCCAGTTTCTTCAGGTAACGCACGGTTGTCTCCAGAGCCCATTCAGGACGGTGAGGATCGATCCGCGGGTACGGTCTCGGGGAATTTAGGATGTGGTCAGCAGCGAGGCTGTCAGTGCTTCGAGAGGATAATTCCTATGGACGCCGCGACAAGATAGAGACGCACGGGCGAGAGGTGAAATACCCAATGCGCATAATCCTATTACCAAAGATGCGTTGTGCGCATTTTCGGGCGAAAGCGAGAGAGGCTTGATAGAGAAGACAGGACGGCATCATTCCCTTGCTGGCCATGCCGATCAACTTATGAACATCTGACAAAGTCGAGATAGAATCTCGCAGTCAATACAGGGAAGCAGCGAACACATGGACGTCATTCAGCAGCTACAACCACTGCTCAACAGCAGTTACAGCATTTTGGTTGCGGCCGCAGCCACGCTGGCAGTGCTTGTGAAGATTTTGTCTCACATCAACAAGGCAATGGACTGGCACGATAAGCACTTCGTCCGAAAACGCTTGTCCCGCCTCAGAGACATTCGATCGGGTGCGACCAACACGAGGCTCATTCGATATCTGGATGACGCTACGGAGCTTGAGCTGTTTCGAATCGCCTCCGGCGTCAGCACTAGCCGCTCGAAGATGGAGTACCTACTCGAGCTGGATGAAACTGGGCGGTGGAGCCGCATGCAGCTTCAAAGCCTTTCAAAATTTGTAGCACTGCAACCTGATAGCAAGACTCCGGTTTTGTCAGTGACATCCTTGGATAAATTGAGCGCCTGGACGAGTGGTATCAGTACACTTCTCATCCTGTTCTTAGGGGCCTGGTGCCTGAATATCTTGGTTCGCACCGGTTCGCCGATCTTAGGGATTTCAGGGCTATTGCTGTTTGGATTGGCAATTCTGCTCGCAAGGTATTTGGCGACCGACTGTATCGACTACCTTATCGTGACACGGGCGCAGCGATACCTGAACTTGCAAGCCCAGATGACGGAGACTGATCAGTGATCATTGCCCGATCAGAGAACCACTGGGTTGCGAGTGCCGCTGAAAAGCCCTGATACCGCCCGATTTCCAGGCATCGCACTCAACACTCACAGCGCGCCTCGACCCACCCCATTACCCACCCGAACAATGTCAGCCATCACGGCCAAGGCAATCTCCGCCGGGGTCTTGCTACCTAGCCGCAAGCCCACCGGCGCGCTGATCCGCTCGATCGCCTCATCATCCAGGCCGCCGATGCGGCGCACGCGTTCCAGGCGTTTCTCGCTGGTGCGCTGCGAGCCCATGGCGCCGATGTAGAACGCCGGCGTTCTCACCGCCTCAAGTAGAGTCAGGTCGTCCAGGCGGGGATCGTGGGTCAGCGCGACGACGGCGGTACTGGCGTGGCAGCCGCCATTGGCGATGAAGGTCGCCGGGAGCTGCTCGATAACTTTGACCCCTTCAAGGTCAAAGCCAGCAAGCAACTCGGTGCGAGGGTCACAGACGATCACATCATAACCCAGAGAAACGGCAAAGCTTGCGCAGAACTCTGCGACGGGCGAGAGTCCCGCTATCAATAGCCGCCGGGCTGCGCCGATGCGAATCGCGATTTGCCGCTCGGACACCTCGACCGTTGAACCCTGTGCAGAGCAGATGTCGAGCGTCCGGTTAAGGGTGTCCAGAGAAACCGCGCGGATGATCCGCTGCTGACCTTGGAGCGCCTGCAACATCAGGGAAAAATGTTCGAGCGCCTCGCAGCCGGGGACGAACTGCTCAACCAGGACGTCCAGGACGCCACCGCAGGGTAGTTTCAAAGACGGCGCCAAACCCCCTTCCCCATAGCGAACGACCTGGTTGTCAGGCCCGAATTCGTTACGGCCAAGACGTTCCAGGAAATCATCTTCCACGCACCCACCGGACAGCGATCCGCAGAAACGCCCATCTGCCAAGGCAACCAGCATCGCACCCGGCCCGCGCGGCGCGGAGCCATACGTCGACAGAACGGTACACAGGCACACGGATTGTCCCTGCTCGAGCCATTGCTGTGCTTGCTGGACGACTTGGAGGTCGAGACTGTTCATGGGAGTTACGGTCCGCTGTGTTGGCAACATCCCCTGGCGAATGGGGCGTAATTACCCGGTTTAGTATGAGGGACAGTCGCCTCGCAGAATTGCCTGATCTACGCGGGTTCTTGCCTATTCCTTGGGACCTGGGGTCTGAGCTGACACCTCGTTGGGTCGGGCTTTACTATTCCGGTCTATGCTCGGAATAGGCAAAAAAGACGTCTGTTCAGGCAATTTGCCCCTCGATTGCCCTGCAATACTGGCGTCGATGAAACCCAGTCGTGCAACGTGGGCCTGATCCGTTTAGATGCTCTTGAACCAGCTGCGTTAATCAGGGCGTTCTGGCGCTTTCTTCAGCCTCTTTCCAGACCAAGCATGGAGGAAGAGCTTGTGGCTCACCGTGAACACCCCACCGATTGTATCGAGCTGCAAAGCAGCTCCTCCGGCAATGCCGAGCCGCTCGTGGCCAACGATACCCGCAGGCTGGCCCAGGCCCTTAGCCGGTGGGCACGCAACGACGGCGATCACGAAACGCCCGTACCTGGCCTCACGCTGCACCGCCGCCATAAACTCACCATGCCCCTGCACTGTATCTACGGTCTGGGCCTGGGCCTGACCGTGCAAGGGCGCAAACAGGTGATCGTCGGCGAAGATCTGATGACCTATGGGCCAGGGCAATCGATGGTCACCAGCATCGATATGCCGGTGATTTCCAATGTCATCCAGGCCAGCGTTGCACAGCCTTTTCTAGGCATGATGCTGACCTTCGAAAATGCGCTGGTCGTCGAAATCGCCGAGCGGCTGCAGTTGTCGCAGAGGCTCAAGGACGGGGCCTTCAAACCCTTGTCCGTGAATGATCTGGACAGCGGTGTGCTGGATGCGCTCGAACGCCTGATTGCACTGTTCGATCAGCCCGAACTGCTTAAATCACTGGCGCCATTGATCAAGGAAGAGATCATTATCAGGCTGATGAATGGCGCTCATGGGCCTCATATGCTCCATGTCGTCAGCGCAGGGTCGCCCAGCCAGAACATCGCCAAGGCCGTCGCCTGGCTCAAACTTCATTACAGCGAGGCGCTGCGCATGGATGATCTGGCGACCATTGCCCATATGAGCCCTTCCACTTTCCGACAGCACTTTCGTACCGTCACGGGAATGAGCCCCTTGCAGTATCAGAAACAACTGCGCCTGCAGGCCGCACGCCAGTTGATGTACAGCGAAAACATCGATGCCAGTAGCGCAGGCGGTCTGGTGGGCTATGAAAGTTCTTCCCAATTCAGTCGCGAATACAGCCGTCTGTTCGGCCATCCACCGCAGCGCGATATCAAGCGCATGCGGGTTCAATAAGTTCACGAATCGAAATAAATCGTTTTAGGCAATCATGACCCTGAATAGGGCAAGCCCGATTTCGTGATTCCTTCTAACGTGGGCTACCCCTTTATCGGAGCCCCTGTCATGGCCTCACTTTTCGATCCGCTCGCCGTAAATGGCGTCACGCTGCGTAACCGTATCGTCGCCTCGCCCATGTGCCAGTACCAGGCACGGGATGGACTGCTCAACGAATGGCACCAAGCCCACTACACGATGCTGGCACGTGGCGGTGCGGGGCTGGTGATCGTCGAAGCCACCGCCGTAACCCCCGAAGGTCGAATCACGCCAGGCGATGCGGGCTTGTGGAGCAACGAGCACGTACCCGGTTCTGCAGCCGTCGCCGCGTCGATCAAGGCGGCCGGCAGCGTTCCCGGCATTCAGATCGGGCATGCAGGCCGCAAGGCAGGCTGCACACCCCCTTGGGAAAGAGGCGCGCCGCTGGAACGCTCCGATCCGCAGGCATGGACACCGGTAGCCCCCAGCGCCCTGCCCTATGTGCCTGGCTCGGATTACGTACCGGCGGAACTGACTCAGGAACAGATCCTGGTGACTCAGCAAGACTTCGTCGACGCGGCCGTTCGTGCACGACAAGCCGGTTTCGAGTGGCTTGAACTGCACTTCGCACACGGCTTTCTCGGGCAAACGTTCCTGTCACCGCAATCGAACGTCCGTGAGGATCAGTACGGCGGTCCGTTGGAAAACCGTGCCCGGTTTCTGCTCGAAACCCTGAAAGCGGTGCGGGAGGTGTGGCCGGAACATCTGCCGTTGACCATGCGCCTGGGCGTGACCGAATTCGGCGAAAACACACATCAGTCGTTTTCCGAATCCCTGCAGCTTCTGAAGTGGGCAAAGGAAGCGGGGTTGGACCTGGTCGACGTAGGACTGGCCCTCACCAGCGCCAATGATCCGGTACCTTGGGGCCCCAACTTCATGGTCCCGTACGCTGAACGCGTGCGGCTGGAGACAGGCCTGCTGGTTGCGACGAGCTGGATGATCACTGACCCGAAAGAAGCTGACGCTTTCGTCCGTGAGCACAAGCTGGACCTGGTGTTCTTCGCTCGTACGCTACTGGCCAACCCACATTGGCCCTTCCATGCTGCTCGGGAGCTGGGGATAGAGAAACCCGAAGCGGTGCTGCCCACGCCCTATGCGTTCTGGTTGCAGAACTGGTCGGCCTGAGTGCGGTTCGAAAGCCCTGATGCCGTTGGGATCGGGGCTTTTTTGTTCCGTGACTTCAATGAATCAGGCGTTTGCTGCGACCGTCATCTCACGTGTCATGTCTGTGACCGTGATGCGCCCCGCCATGGATAATACGAAAGGCTCGCTCATCCAAGCCTCAATCCGAAATTGCCTATCTATTTAGCTCGGGAGGTGAGATGTTGTTGAAATGTGCGTCCCACCCTGCGTCGTATCCTGCCGCACAGGCATTTCTGATTTCATGCTTTTGAAATCGTGACGGGGCAAGGATGCATGACTATCTCAATCGTTATTCTTTGTGGAGCTCGAGAAAACACTCGATTTCTTCAACAGTTTTGCGATGCCGGCGAAGACTGGCAGATAAGCTTTTTCGACAATACCGCGTCGGTCGTCAGCTACCTGAAAGAGCATTCGGTCGAACTCATTATCGTCAGCATGACTCGCGGACGATTCAGAGATCTCGTAGGATTCGCTGCGTTTTATGAATTGGTGTCGGCCACACCCATCTTGATGAGTGGAACGGGAGCCCAGCGCATAGCCGCCGAGGCTTTCGTCGCTATGGGTGCGCAGGGTTTCAGCTCCACTGAGCCGAAAGAACAGGGTATCGGCGTCCAGCTGATTCGCGATCTGGTCTTGCGCTTTCGCATGCTCAGGCAAATGGAGCTGCGCGCGGTGCGAGCCGAGGTCACGCTCAATGCCATCAGCGATGGCGTGATCGGCGCCGATGCCAACGGCAACGTCGATTTCATGAATCCGGCTGCGGAAGTGCTGACTGGCTGGTCCAGCGCCGAGGCCAAAGGACAATCCATCACCAAAGTGATGTCCATTGATATCAACGACCCGCTTGGAGATGAGCTACATCCTGTGCAATTGGCTATGCAGCAGCGTTCGGCAGCGGGTCTGAGTGCGGGGGCGGTACTGATAAAACGTAATGGCAACCGGGTGGATATCGAAGATTCAGCTGCTCCAATCATTGATGATCGGGGTGATTTGACTGGCGCCGTGGTGGTGTTTCATGACGTCTCCGAGGCGCGCGCCATGAAAGTGAAAATGACGTACTTGGCCGAGCACGACTACCTGACTCGGTTGCCCAACCGAGTGTTGTTCCAGGATCGTCTGGAACAAGCCGTCCGCACCGCGCGGCGCGATAATCAGCGCTTGGCCGTGATGTTTATCGACCTCGACAATTTCAAGTACATCAACGATTCGCTCGGCCATACGGTAGGCGACCAACTTCTGTTCGCTGTGGCGACCGCCATGACCCGCAGCGTTCGGGCTTCGGATACCGTAAGTCGTCAGGGCGGCGATGAGTTTGTGGTGTTACTGCCAGCCTTGCAGGTGGACGATAACGTCGAAGTCATTGCCAAGAAGATTTTGGAAGCCATCAATGCGGGGCATCAGATAAACCAAAGTACGCTCCATATATCCGCCAGTATCGGTATCAGCTTTTTCCCCACCGATGCTTCCAACGTTGAAGACCTGATCAAGCATGCCGACACCGCGCTTTACGATGCCAAAGTAAAAGGCCGTAATCGCTATCAATTTTTCCAACCTACCATGAATGCCAATGTTGTGCAGCGTCAGGCCATCGAAGCTGACTTGCGCAATGCCCTGCGGCTTGACCAGTTCATGCTTTATTACCAACCCAAAGTGGATCTGAGTACAGGCCAAATAACTGGGGTGGAGGCCTTGTTGCGCTGGTCACATCCGCGCGAGGGCATAATCGCCCCTTCACGCTTCATCGCTATTGCCGAAGACAGCAGGTTGATCATTCCCATCGGTAACTGGGTGGTAAAGACGGCGTGTCGGCAAATTCGCCGATGGGAGCAGCAGGGGCTGAAAAATGTTTGCATTGCCGTCAACGTGTCGACGATCGAGTTGTCGCACGCCGGTTATGTGAATGACATCCAGTCGATTCTCCAGGAAACGGGGATCGCCCAAGGTACGCTGCAACTTGAGTTGACCGAAAGCGTGCTGATGTCTGACCTGCCCTTCAATCGCCGAATATTGGCGAGTCTCAAGAGCGCTGGCCTGAGTCTGGCGCTGGACGACTTTGGCACCGGTTACTCCAGCCTGGCGTATCTCACTCAACTGCCGTTCGACGTCTTGAAGATTGATCAATCCTTCATTCGACATGTTGATTCGCGCTCAGATAACGCTGCAGTGGTCGCCGCGATTCTCGCCATGGGCACGAGCCTGCAGCACTGTGTAGTAGCGGAGGGTATCGAGGATGTCCTGGAACTCGGTTTCTTGCAGCGCAATGGCTGTCATGAAGGGCAAGGCTATCTGTTCAGCCGGCCACTGAACGAGCTCCAGATGACCACGTTACTCATCGCCGGCAGCATAGACATGCCGTCGGCTCTCGACAGCCATTGATAATGCGTATCTGATTTTCCTGCTCTGGCGTGCCCTCGCAATCCGACTGAACTTTGCTTTCTTCGCCCCCCTCAATTGGCAAACCCTCACGAGTCATATCCATGCTTCCACACAGCAGACAAGGCCACGGGGCGCCCACCTTCGTGCTGATGCATTACCTGGGCGGGTCCCACCGTACCTGGTTTCCTACCCTTCCCTATCTCGACGGCGAACATGAGTGCATAGCGATCAACACGCCGGGATTCGGCGATGCGGCGCAGGTCGAGGGGTATAGCGTCGAAGCAATGGTCACGCACGTGGATCAATGCATCCGGGAACTGGGCCTGACGAACTGCGTGTTGGTGGGTCATTCGATGACAGGCAAGGTCGCCGTGGTGCTGGCGTCACGCCGGCCCGACTACCTGAGCGGGCTTGTACTGGTCGCGCCCTCGCCCCCCGGCCCACAGCCGATGAGCGATGCCGACCGAGACCAGCAACGCGCTTATGCCAAGACGCGTCCCGAGGCTGAAGCCTTCGTCGATGAATCCAGCACGTTGCGCCTACCTGACGACGTTCGCGAAGTCGCCATCGCCGATGCCCAACGGCTGAACCTCGATGCCTGGCGCGCTTGGGTCGATCACGGCAGTCGTGAAGACTGGACTGCCCGATTGGGGACGATCGATTACCCGGTGCTACTGGTCTGTGGCGAGCTCGATGAGCAGGTGCCGGGGCCCGAAGAGCAGCGCCTCACCACGCTGGCGGCCTTTACGCGCAGTACGTTGGAAGTCATTCCGAACGCGGGTCATCTGATGCCGATGCAGACGCCTCAAGCACTGGCGAAGTTGATGCTGACGTTCGCGAAGGAAAAGTGCAGCAAATGATCATCCTCTAGCTACACCCGGTTTGAAACATGCATTTGAACGCCGCCATGTCGGCATAATCGTTGAGCGAGGTGAATATGGATCTGGGAATCAAAGGCCGCGTTGCACTCATTACCGGTGCCAGCGGCGGCGTTGGCTTGGCGACTGCCAGACAGCTGCACGAAGAAGGCGTGCAACTGGTGTTGAGTGACATGGACCAGAAGAAGTTGGAAGAGGCTTACACCTGGTTGAAAGCCGACAGCGTGTTCGTGGCCGCCGACATGACTCAGCAGGACCAGGTCGCGCGCGTCGTCGAGGCTGGTCGAGACAAGTTCGGCAAGATCGACATCGTCGTTCACACCGCCGGCGTGACGGGTGCCAAGGGTGATCCGCTGGAGCTCTCGGACGAGGACTACCTGGAAGCCTGGAACACGGACTTCTTCTCTGCCGTGCGCGTCGCTCGGGCAACCATCCCTGATATGCGCACCCGCAACTGGGGCCGCTTCGTCTGCATCACGTCCGAAAACGCCGTGCAGCCGTACTGGGAAGAAGCGGTCTACAACACCGCCAAGGCCTCGCTGGGTGCGTTCATCAAGAACCTGTCGTACAAGGAAGCCGCTCACGGCGTGCTGTGCAATACCGTGGCTCCAGCGTTCATCGAGACACCCATGACCGACGGGATGATGAAGAAGCGCGCGGAAGAACTGGGCGTGTCCTTCGAAGAAGCCATTGAAAGCTTCCTCGAAGAAGAGCGTCCTGGCATCGTCCAGAAACGCCGTGGCAAGCCAGAAGAAGTGGCCGCCGCCATCGCGTTGCTGGTGTCTGAACGCGCGTCCTTCATCAACGGCAGCAACCTTCGTGTCGACGGCGGTTCGGTGCAGGCGCTGCAGAACTGACCGAGGTTGGATCGCTGGTTTAGTTCAGGACCGGATTCAGTAGCCCGCCAAGCGGGCTATGAATTCAAGTAGACGAAATCTGCGCCGCCCAGGTGTCATGCCAGTCGATATTCAACTGTCAGGTGACTGATCTCATGCACAGACTTCAGTGCGGCCCGAACGTCATCTGCAGAGCGTCCAGAATCGCCGTGCACGCTGACAATCGCCGCTCGCGCCTGCGGACCGACCCGCCAGACGTGCAGGTCAGTGATGTCAAAGCCTTCGCCCTGCTGCAGCAGTTCACGAATCTCCTGCGCCACCTGTTCATCTGTCCTGTCCAGCAGGACAGCCGCGGTGTCCCTCATCAATGAATACGCCCAACGGGCGATGACCACGGCACCTACCAGACCGATCAATGGGTCAAGCCACACCCAACCCAGGAACTTGCCGGCCAGCAATGCAGCGATGGCCAGCACCGACGTGACTGCATCAGCCATGACGTGCACGTAAGCCGAGCGCAGGTTGTTGTCCGTACCATGGGCCGGTTCGTGGTGATGATGATGATCATCGTGACCATGACCATGACCATGACCATGACCATGGCTGTTACCGCCGGCCGATAGCAGTAGCGCACTGATGATATTGACGATCAAGCCGACAACCGCAATAAGCGTCGCGGTGCCAAACTGAACCGACGTCGGTTGGAACAGGCGCATGACTGACTCGACGCCGATACCCGCCGAAACCAGACCCAGGACGAGCGCTGAGGCGAACCCACCGAGATCCCCTACCTTGCCCGTGCCGAAACTGAAGGCATCGTTGGCCGCGTGTTTGCGCGCAAATCCGTAGGCTGCCGCAGATATTCCCAAAGCAGCTGCATGGGTAGCCATATGGAAACCGTCGGCAAGCAATGCCATCGAACCGGTGACGTAGCCAGCTGCGATTTCGCCGATCATCATGACCACGGTGAGTGCCACAACCCACAGCGTACGCCGAGCGTTGTGATCATGGTCGACGCCGAGGAAGTCATGACTGTGGCTGTGCTGGAGCGAGGCATTGGTCATGGCGATGTCATTTCACATAGCGGCGAACGGCTTCGAGCAGTTCCTCGGTGCCTTTGGCTCGTTCTTCATCGCTCAAGCCAGGCTTGGCAACGTGCTCCCAGGCATGGTCTTCGAGGATTTCGTCAAGCAAACCGTTCATGGCGCCGCGGGTGGCTGCCACCAAATGAAGGGTCTTGGCACACTCGGCGTCGTCCTCGAGTGCCCGTTCGATGGCCTGGACCTGGCCAGCGATACGTTTGACCCGTTTGAGCAACTGTTCTTTCGCCGCTTTGGTGTGCGCCATACCCTACCCCCCTACCCTACAGTGGGAGGCATCATGCTCCGTATATGAGGCAGTCGCAAGTCACCGGCAAGGTCATTTCTAGCCATGTTCTGGATCACGCCCGGCGAACCTTCCTGAAGGGTCAGCGCAAACCCGCCCCGGTCATCTCCTCAATCAGCAAGACCATCGAGGCCGTGTATTCAACGTTGGCCCGGGTGACGATCTCATAAGGCTCGCTAGTTGATTCGATGGTCAGCGCCAGCTTGACCAACATGCCGTGGTCCAGCGCTGTTTGGGCGACGTCGTTTGGCATCACGGCCACCAGGTTGGGGTCTTTGAGCAACAAAGATAACGTCGTGAACGTCGAAGAGGTTTCGATCGCGTAGAGCGGGAAACTCAGGCCTACCTGACGAAACTCTCGCTCCAGTGTCAAGCGCATGGGCATGTTCACCGGGAAGACGACCCAGCGGCTGTCCATCAGGTCGGCCAATTGCAGATCCTGCGCATGCGCCAGGCGATGGGCGGGGCTGGTGACTACTACCAGAGATTCCTGGGCGCGGAAGCGCGTCGTATAGGCACCAGGGCGTGGGCTCACGCTGGTTCGGCAGATCGCGACGTCCAACCTCCCCTGATCCAGCAAGCTCAATAGTCGCGAACTGGTGTCCTCGACGATGCTGATCGACAGCTCCGGTTGTTTTTCACGCAATCGTCCCAGGCTATCTACCAGCGCCGGCACAGCCCCCATGATCGTGCCGATGGCCAGGCGGCCGCCTTGCCCTTTTAGGATCCCGACCATTTCTTCGCGAAGATGCTCCAGATCGGTGTGGATCAAACGCGCATAGCGAATGACGCAGCGCCCCAAATCGTTGGCCTCCAGACCTTTGCTGGTGCGTTCGAAGAGGCTAGAGCCGAAGACGGCCTCGATTTCCTGCAATGCCTTGGTGGCGCCCGGTTGCGACAACGCCATGATTTCGGAAGCTTTGCGCACAGAGCCATGCTCGTCGAGAGCAATCAACAGTCTCAGTTGTTTGAGCCGCAGGCGAGAGACGATCAATGAAACGGACGGGAGCATGGGTATACCTAAAAGTTATCGCTAGGGTCGTAACTCTCATTAGGCAACAAGGTCATGGAAATTTAAAGTGGGCCCAACGATAACAACAAATCAAGGACTCACCATGCGCTTGATCCAGTTTGAAGATGCCTCCGGCGAACGCCGCGTGGGCGCGGTCGAAGGTGACTCGATCCAAGTCATCAAAGGTACTGCCAGTACTCGCACCCTGGCTCTGGCCGCGATCGCCAACGGCCGCAGCCTGCAGCAGGAAATACAGAGCGTGGGCACCGCGCTGGGTGCAGAAAGTTATACCCAGCTGCTGGAGGCCTGCCGTGTGCTGCCGCCACTGGACCATGAAGACCCGGCTCACTGCCTGATCAGTGGCACTGGCCTCACGCATTTGGGTAGCGCTTCGACTCGCGACAAGATGCACCAGAACAAGCTTGACGATCAGGCCGCACTGACTGACACGGCACGGATGTTCCAATGGGGTATCGACGGTGGCCGCCCGGCAGCCGGTACCGTCGGCGCTCAGCCTGAATGGTTCTACAAGGGCGACGGCTCGATCGTGGTACGTCCAGGCCAGGCCTTCCAGTCACCTCCCTTCGCCGAGGATGCGGGCGAGGAACCCGAGCTGACCGGCCTCTACGTGATCGGTGAAGACGGCAAGCCATACCGGTTGGGTTTCGCATTGGGCAACGAGTTCTCGGACCACGTCATGGAGCGTCGCAACTACCTGTATCTGGCGCATTCGAAGTTGCGTAACTGCGCCTATGGGCCCGAGCTGCGTGTCGGTGAATTACCCCGCCACTTGGTCGGTACCAGCCGGATCTGGCGCGATGGCAAGGTGTTATGGGAAAAAGAATTCCTCAGTGGCGAGGACAACATGTGCCACAGCCTGACGAACCTTGAGTATCACCATTTCAAGTACAACCAGTTCCTGCGTCCAGGGGATGTGCATGTGCACTTCTTCGGCACGGCTACCCTGTCCGTCGCGGACAATGTGAAAACCCAGCCGGGCGATCGCTTCGAAGTCAGCATGAACGAGTTCGGCAAACCGCTGGTTAATACCATCGAAGTTGCCGCCTCGGCGTTCAGCGTTGGCGACGTGAAATCACTGTGACGGGTAGAAGTCCCTGAGGGGGGCCACCTGCAAATAACGCATTTCATAATAAACATAAGAGTGAGATGAATATGACCACTGGCAATGTACAGGTCGCTACGGCTGCTGCATCGACGAATGCGGCGAGTGCACGTCCAACCACGGTGCGCTGGCGGATATTCCTGCTGCTACTGCTCCTCTCGGCGATCAACTACATCGACCGCGCCTCGCTGTCGGTGGCGCTGCCGCTGATCTCCGCTGATTTCAACATGACGCCGGCGCTTGAAGGATTGATGCTCAGTGCGTTTTTCTGGTCGTATGCATTGATGCAGATTCCTGGCGGTATGCTGCTCGACCGCTTTCAGACCCGCAACATCGTCGGCATCGCAACCGTTGGCTGGGGGCTTTTCCAGGCCCTTGCAGGCGCCGCACACAATTGGGTCACCTTGCTGATCACGCGTATCGGGCTGGGCGTCGCCGAGTCGCCGATCATGCCCGCCGGAGCCAAGCTCAACGGTGCCTGGCTTACGCCCAACGAGCGTGGGCGCGGCGCAACCCTGGTCGATGGCGGCGCACCACTGGGTACTGCGTTCGGCGCCATTCTGATCGCAGGATTGATCACCTGGCTCGACTCGTGGCGCATCGCGTTCGTCATTGCCGGCGTTGGCACCATGGTCGCCGGGATATGGGCCTGGTGGTACATCAGAAACCATCCAAGTGAACACCCCAAGGTAAACGCCGCAGAGCTGGCTTACATTACCGAGGCCAATAAAGCGGCCCGAAAAGCTACGGGTGGGCGCAAAGCGGTCCTCAAGGAACTGCTCAAAAGCCGTTCGGTGCTGGCCATGTTTGCCGGGTATGCCTGCTACAACAGCGTGTTCTACGGGCTGCTCACCTGGATGCCGAGCTACTTGCACAAAGCTCACAACCTGGACATCAAGGCCATGGGCGGTGCGACCTTTCTGATCTTCATGTGCGGTTTCATCGGCGAATTGTTCGGCGGCTGGATCTCCGACAAATGGAAAGCGGCCGGCGGCCAACCTAATACCGTCATGCGCAGCATGTTCGCAGGTTCTGCAGCGATTGCCGCCATCTGCATTCTCGCCGTGGCTTACAGCAGCGACGCGCTGACCGTGATTTCGCTGCTGTGCGTGGCGCTGTTCTTCATTCGCTGGTGCGGCATGTACTGGTGCCTGCCAGCCATCCTCGGCGGCCAGTCCAAAGCCGGCGTGCTTGGCGGAAGCATGAACTTCTGCGGGAACATGGTCGGCGTGATCGTACCCATTTTGATCGGCTTGATCGTGCAATACACCGGCTCGTACTTCCTGGCACTGATTTTCTTCGTGGTCATGGCGTCGGGATTGATGCTTTTCTCCAGCCTTATCGATTATCGCGAGCGTGGATTGGCGTGAGCTGCCCTGCAGGCTCCATTCCCATTGCGCCCATTGCAAAAGCGAGGCAACCGTGATGCAACTCATAACTACAACAGGCAGCGAAACTGCTGCCAATGCCGTGATAAGACTCAACACGCTGGACGATGTGTTGATTGCGCGGCAACCGCTGGTCAAAGGTCTGGTGCTCAACGAAGGTATCGAGGTGTTGGAGCCTGTGCCTTCTGGACACAAAGTGGCGGCTCGGCCTATAGCCGTGGGTCAGCCAGTGCGCCGTTACGGGCAGATTATCGGTTTCGCGAGTCAGCCAATCGCCGCCGGACAACACGTGCACGTCCACAACGTGGTCATGGGCGATTTCTCTCGGGATTATGCCTTCGGTGTCGACGCCAAAGGCAGACCCTCGCCTACAGAAGCAACGTTCATGGGAATCGTACGCGCCGATGGCCGCGTGGCGACACGCAACTACATCGGCATCCTGACATCCGTCAACTGCTCGGCGACCGTGGCACGGGCTATTGCCGACTATTTCCGCCGCGACATCCACCCGGAAGCATTGATCGAGTACCCCAATGTCGACGGCGTCGTCGCACTGACCCACGGTGTGGGCTGCGCGGTGGACCCCGGTGGCGAGGCCTTGGCCATGTTGCGCAGGACGCTGGGCGGGTATGCCGTTCACCCCAACTTCGCCTCGGTGCTGATGATAGGCCTGGGTTGCGAGACCAACCAGATTCCGGATCTGCTGGCGGCCCAGGGCCTGACCAGCAGCGATTCGCTGCGTACATTCACCATTCAGGGCACAGGCGGCACGTCCAAAACCATTGCCAGCGGCATCGCCCAGGTCAAGTCGCTGTTGGCCGAAGCCAACCAGGTCAACCGCGAGCCAGTCAGCGCCAAGCACTTGGTCGTCGGCCTGCAGTGCGGTGGATCGGATGGATACTCCGGTATCACGGCCAACCCCGCATTGGGCAATGCAGTCGATCGTCTGGTGGCCGCAGGAGGCACCGCCATTCTGTCGGAGACACCAGAGGTGTATGGCGCCGAGCACCTGCTGACCCGCCGTGCCGTAAGTCGAAGCGTCGGGGAAAAGCTCATCGCACGGATTCAGTGGTGGGAAGCCTATTGCAAGCGCATGGATGCCGAGCTGAACAACAATCCTTCAGCAGGCAACAAGGCCGGTGGTTTGACCACGATTCTGGAAAAGTCCCTGGGAGCGGTGGCCAAGGCAGGCTCCACCGACCTGGTGGATGTCTACGAATACGCGGAAACGGTCAAGGCACACGGCTTGGTGTTCATGGACACGCCCGGCTATGACCCTATCTCGGCCACCGGCCAGGTCGCAGGCGGGGCCAACCTGATTGCCTTTACCACCGGGCGCGGTTCGGCGTATGGCTGTGCCCCCTCGCCCTCGATCAAGCTGGCCACCAACAGTCGTCTTTGGGAAACCCAGGAAGAAGACATGGACGTCAACTGCGGCGGGATTGCCGACGGTTCCATGACCATCGAAGAACGTGGCGAGTACATCTTCCGGATGATGCTGCGGATCGCCTCGGGTGACAAAAGCAAAAGCGAACAGCATGGCTACGGCCAGAACGAGTTCGTGCCATGGCAGATCGGTGCGATCACTTGAGACTTCGAGTGCGCTTCGACAATCCGGCCACCACCGCTCGGCAGGGCACGGTGCCGCGTTCCGAAGCGGTTTTCGACACGTCCCCAATCATCAAATCAGGAGCCCTGACATGACCCGGATTATCGGTCTGAACTACATCGGCGGACAGCGACTGGGCGCCGGCAGCGTGCAACTGCAAAGTTTCGATGCGACCACGGATGAGGCGCTGCCAGGCCATTTCACACAGGCCACGCAAGGGGAAGTCGACGCGGCTGCCAAAGCCGCCGCCGATGCCTACCTGCGCTATCGTAATCTGCCCGCCTTCCGGCGCGCTGACTTCCTGAATGCAATCGCCGACGAACTGGACGCCTTGGGTGAGGATTTCATCGCCACCGTGTGCCGGGAGACGGCGTTACCCACCGGGCGCATACAAGGTGAGCGTGGCCGCACCAGCGGGCAAATGCGGCTGTTCGCCAACGTGCTGCGACGAGGGGACTTCTATGGGGCGCGCATAGACCGCGCCCTCCCGGATCGAAAACCATTGCCCCGTCCAGATCTGCGCCAGTTCCGAATCGCTGTGGGGCCGGTTGCCGTGTTCGGCGCGAGCAACTTTCCGTTGGCCTTCTCCACGGCCGGTGGGGACACCGCTTCTGCGCTGGCGGCGGGCTGCCCGGTGGTGGTCAAGGCCCACAGCGGCCACATGGCCACCGCCGAATGGGTCGCGGACGCGATCATGCGTGCCGCGCAGCGCACCGATATGCCTGCCGGAGTGTTCAATATGATCTATGGCGGAGGCGTTGGTGAATGGCTGGTCAAGCATCCGTCCATCAAAGCTGTGGGGTTTACCGGCTCTCTCAAAGGTGGCAATGCCTTGTGCAAGATGGCTGCGGAGCGTTCCCAGCCGATTCCGGTCTTTGCGGAAATGTCGAGCATCAACCCGGTGATCATTCTTCCCGAGGCGCTAAATGCCCGTGGCGAGACCATCGCCAGCGAACTTGCGGGTTCGGTCACCTTGGGGTGCGGGCAATTTTGCACGAATCCGGGGTTGATCATCGGTGTGCAATCAGCCGGTTTCACCGCCTTCCTTGAGCGCTTCACGGCGCAAATGAAGAGGCAAGCGGCTCAGACCATGCTCAATATCGGTGCTTTGGCAAGCTACGGCAAGGGACTGCAACACTTGCTGGCCCACTCAGGCGTAAAACAGCTGGCGGGCAGTCCGCAACAAGGTAGACAGGCCCAGCCACACTTGTTCAAAGCGGACGTCAGCCTGCTGCTGGAGCGTGATGAACTGCTTCAAGAAGAAGTATTCGGGCCCGCCACGATCGTCATCGAAGCCGCCGATGATGCGCAACTAGGTGCTGCGCTCGATGGTCTGCGTGGGCAATTGACCGCCACCGTTATCGGTGAGGCCGATGAACTGTTGAGATATCGATGGCTGACTGAGCTTTTGCAGGAGAAAGTTGGCCGGATTCTATTGAATGGCTACCCCACCGGGGTTGAAGTGACTGACACCATGGTGCATGGCGGACCCTACCCAGCGACGTCGGACGCGCGCGGGACGTCGGTGGGGACATTGGCCATTGATCGGTTCCTGCGCCCGATCTGCTTTCAGAATTACCCGGACGCCCTGCTGCCACCGGCGCTGCAAAACGCCAACCCTTTGGGCATTCAACGGTTGATCGATGGGAAACATACCGATGTAGCACTTTGACGGTCAGGTCGAGCCGGCAATAAGAACCGCCTGTCCAAGGCGGTGCTTGTCAGGGCTGCCACGCCTCATGGCGCGATGAAACGGTCCTCGCCCACCACAATATCCTGATAGGCATCCTCTGCCTCGGCATGCTGTGCAGCCCATACCCGATAAGTGCCTTTGCCTATCTTGAAGCAACCTCCATCAGGTCCTTCCTCGTACCTGGCGAACACCCGTGGTTCCAGTTCCAGCTCGGCAATACTGTGCTGCCCGGCATCCAGGTCAACTTTGGCGAACCCCGCCAGCCTGCGAACGAAACCCTCTTCGCCCAGCCTGGCCACGTAGCACTGGACGACCAACTTGCCCGCCCGCTTGCCGCTGTTCATAACCTGCACAGACGCCTTGATGTGCTCCCCGTATGCCACGTTCAGGCCGGAAATCTCATACTGGGTATAGGACAACCCAAACCCGAATGGGAACAATGGCTTGAGCCGCTCGCGCGCGAACCAGCGATAGCCGACATCCGAACCATCAATGTCGTAATCGATCGGAATGATGCCGCCCTTGCGCGGCATACCGGGGTTGGAAGTGGTGGTTTCGGGGTCTATCTGCTCGGGTCTGGGCAATTGGGCTTCGCTGGCTGGGAAGGTCAGCGGCAGACGGCCGGAGGGATTGACCCTGCCAAACAGCACCCCGGCGATGGCAGCCGCGGCGCCTGAACCTGGGTACCACGCCGCCAGAATCGCACCCACCTCATCTTTCCAGGGCATGAGCACCGGCCCGCCGGACTGAATGACCACGACGGTAGCTCTGTTTGCCGCTGCGACCGCGCCAATCAGCGCGTCCTGGTTACCCGGCAGACCGAGGCCTACGGCATCCAGGCCTTCGGAACGCCACTCCTGAGCGAATACGATCACCACGTCGCTGCGGCCGGCCTCGACCACCGCTCGGTTGATGTCGCTACCGTCGAGGAAGGTCACCTCCTCGGCTGAACTTTCCTCGGCGATGGCGGCGACCAAAGGAGCAGGTTGATAGACCTTGTCCACACCAACACCCATGATCGTAGTGCCTTCCTTCTTCAGGCTGCCCAGCGGCGTGACGGCCGAGGATCCGCCACCACAGAGCACACCGTGGTCAGCGTGCTCACCGATGACCAGTATCCGTTTGCGCTTCAGCGGGATCGGCAACCACCCGGCATCGTTCTTCAGTAGCACGATGCCTTCTTCAGCCTGACGTTGCGCGATCAGCTTGTGAGCGCTGAAATCGATCGGCTGAGGCTTCGACTCAGCCCCGGCCTGGTCGAGGATACCCACTGCCAGTAGGCTGGTGAGGATCCGGGTGACCATGTCGTCGATACGCGATTGCGGCACCCGGCCGTCTGTGACTGCGTCGCGCAGAGCCTGGCCGAAATACTCCTGGTCGTCCAGGTTGGCGCCCGACTGCACATCGAGTCCGGCCAGCGCGGCCTTGACCGTGGAATGGGTCGCGCCCCAGTCAGACATCACCCAGCCTGGGTAATGCCACTGCCCCTTGAGTACGTGGTTCAGGAGAAACTCGTTCTCCGACGCGTAGTCGCCGTTGATCAGGTTATATCCCGGCATCACCGCGCCAGGGCTACCCAACTCGATGGCGATCTGGAACGCAAGGAGGTCCGATTCGCGCATGGCAGGCTCCGACAGATTGGAGCTGACCATCACTCGCCCAGTCTCCTGCCCGTTGGCGATGAAATGCTTCACCGTGGACACCACACCCTGCGCCTGGATGCCGGCGACCGAGTGGCCACCTATTACACCGGAGAGCAGTGGATCCTCGGAAACGTATTCGAAGTTTCGGCCGCAGCGTGGCTCACGGATCAGATTGATGCCGCCCGCCAATTGCACGTTGAATCCTTTCGCGCGCGCTTCGCGACCGACCAGAGCGCCGCTTTCATAGGCCAACCGGGTGTTGAAAGACGCACCCAAGGCCAATGAACTGGGCAAGCCGGTGGCGTGATCGCCCGGACGCACATTACCGATGTTACTGATGCCAAGGCTCGCGTCAGCCTGCTGCATGGCCGGGATGCCCAGGCGCGGGATGGCTGGGTAATAAGCGGCGGAGCCAATGGCACCTGCAGGCTTCTGCGTGTCCCCGACGGGAATGGCCATCGGGCCGGACAGCCAGGAAAACTTCTCGTCTTCGCTCATTTCGGCGACCAGAAGCTGAGCCTGCGCACGCAGGGTTTGAGCATCGACAAAGATGGCAGGGTGCAAACTGTTCTGCGGTGTACTTTTCATAAGGCGAATTCCAACTGGCCTTCCAGGCTTGCAGGGTGAATGTGGTGAGCCGTTTGAAGGTGGCTCGATGGCCCGATTGAATGCCTAGGCGTGCCCCGCATCACTCGCAGGATCTTCACCAACGCACCGGGCATTTTAGATTGCCGGCAATGACGGACTTAAAAAGTGACCGTAGTGAAGAAGAACCGTTTCAGCTAATTTCCAGCGATTTGTCTGCGATTCAGTCGGTGCAACGCTTTGAGTGCTCAGCACTGCATTATTTCCGGGACGCACGTGTCAGTGCTGCTGTGCCTGAAGCGTAATCAATACCAATCGTCTACGTTCTGCAGTGGTACAGACACGGATGCAAGGGCGGTCGTGTTGCGCACTCGAAGCACCGCGATTGATGACAATAAAGTCACTGGTATTGTGCGGTTTGACCGGCTTAATCGCCCGCACTGAACGACGTAGCATGAATCCGTCCAACCGACGTCTGCCGACCTGCATCGGCAGCCTGCCACTGCAAACGAGAGTGCCCCATGAATACGGAAAAACGCCTCAACATCATCCACGAGTCGAAATCATACTGGCGTGTGGTGTTCAGTAATCCGCCGCTGAACCTGTTCGACCCCTCGACGTTCGCCGAGCTGAATGTATTGATGGACGACATCGAGCAAGACGAAGATCTGAAAGTGGTCGTGTTCGAAAGCGGCGACGAGGATTTTTTCATGAATCATCATGACGTCGAAAACCGCACCACGGTTCCAGACCAGCCTGGTGCCATGCCCTTCTTCGGGAACTGGCCGCGTTTCGTGACGCGTCTGGCTCAATCTTCCGTCATCAGCATCGCCAAGGTGCGCGGACGTGCTCGCGCGCAGGGCTTTGAATTTGCACTTGCCTGCGATATGCGTTTCGCTTCCAGGGAACGTGCCCGGTTTGCGCTGATCGAGGTGGGTGGATCATCGATTCCCGGTGGCGGCGGCGTGGAGTGGCTGAGTGCGCTGGTGGGCCGCTCGCGTACGCTGGAGATCGTCTGCAGCTCCGAGGATTTCGATGCTGACATTGGCGAGCGTTACGGTTTCGTCAATCGGGCGCTGCCAGATGCCGAACTGGATGCTTTTGTCGATGCGCTTGCGACCCGGATGAGTCGCTTCGAGAAACGAGCACTTGAAACCGGAAAGAAAATGGTCAACGGACGGGCGGGGGTTCCGTCGGAAGGCGACTTGTGGACGTCCAATCATATTCTTCAGGGTGTGGATCTGTGGCCTGAGGCGCAAGATGCCTTCAAGCACATGCTCGATGCCGGACTGGGCAAGGTCGGTGATTTTGAGCTCAATTTTGCCGAGCGCCTTGGCGACTTGCCTCCGCGGTGAACGCCTTTCCAGTACGTATGAAGGCGGGCCGGTCTGGTGGCCGGCCCGCAGCGAGGTTTCGAGCATGAGCGCTTATATGATCTATGTCCGTGACAGCATCACGGATCCGGCCGAATTCGCGAAGTATGAGGAACTGGCCCCCGCGGCTTCGGCAGGCCATCCAGTTACCCCTCTGGCATTTTACGGTCGAGTGGAAACACTGGAGGGCCCGTCTGTCGATGGCGCGGTTGTCGTTGAATTTCCATCGATAACCGAAGCGAAAGCGGCCTATGAAAGCCCCGTGTACCAGAAGGCACTTGAGCACCGCTTGCGCGGTGCCAAGTACCGAGTATTCATCGTCGAGGGCATTGCGCCCTGATCGATGCTTTTGTAACACCCAACCAGACTGCGGAACCGCTCGTGCGGCCGGTTCCGCAGCGACTCAGCCCTGAGCGGCTACCGAAACTTCTCGCCAAGTCTCCCAAGTGGCCATGCGCTTTTGTTGGGTGGCCGACAACTCATCTATAGCCGTACCGCCCAACGCAATACGCAACGGTGGTTCCTGGCTGTCCACCACCTTCAAGATGGCGTCGGCGGTAGCTTGAGGGTTGCCCATGGCGTAATTACTGAACGCTTCAGCCAGTCCTTCACGTACAGGCTGATAGACCGCTAGCGGCTCGGAGTATCTGGCAGACGAGGAATCGTTGAAATCGGTTGCGTAGCCCGCGGGTTCGATGAGTGTCGTTTTGATACCGAAGCCAGCCGTTTCCTGTGCCAGCGCCTCAAGCAACCCTTCGACGGCGAATTTGGAAGCGCTGTAGATGCCGAAACTGGGAATCGAGAACACCCCCAAGACACTGGAAACTGCTAGAAAATGGCCGCACCGTTGATCACGAAACAAAGCGGTGGCGGCCTGTGCGAGCCAAAGCGTTCCGAAGAAATTGGTCTCCAGTTGTGATCTGGCTTCAGCCTCGCTGACCTCCTCTACCGCACCCTGATGACCGTAACCTGCGTTGCTCAACACTACATCGACTCGCCCGAACTGTTCCTTGGCCTGCGCTATAGCGTCGAATACCGCTGTGCGATCAGTGACGTCCAGTCTTATTGGCATTACAGCGTCGCCAAACCGCTCGACGAGGCTTGCCAAGCTATCGATATTTCTCGCAGTGGCAGCCACCTTATCGCCGCGCACAAGTGCCGCCATCGCCCATATTCGGCCAAAGCCGCGGGAGGCGCCGGTGATGAACCATACTTTTGCGGATGGGTTTGCCTTCATGGGTCTGATGTCCTCTAAGCGTGGTAACTGAAAGTTGTTGAAAGTCACTTACCTGCGGGCAAGTCTTGTATCGATCAGTAACGCCTGCATGTTAGCGAGTTGACTCCAGGCCTATAAGATCGCTAAGGTGAACAACACTAGTGACAGCCAAGTCATCAATAGGAAAGCAGCGCGTGGAAACCTTGGGTGGTATCGGGATTTTCGTAGAGACAGCTCAAACTCAGAGCTTCATCGCCACTGGCCGGCAGTTGGGTATCTCTGCTTCGGCTGTCAGCAAGAGTATTTCCAGGTTGGAAGAGCGCGTTGGCGTTCGGCTTTTCCAGCGCAGTACTCGCACGGTCAGGTTGACCATCGAAGGCGAAGTATTTCTGGAGCGCTGCAAGCGTATCCTCAGCGAGATCCAAGCCGCTGAAGATGACCTTTCGGCCATGACTCAGTTTCCTCGCGGGCGTTTGCGGGTGGGCCTGGCACTGGCCGCAGGCCTGCCATTGCCGTGTCTGGCCGCATTCATGGAGCGATACCCGGAAATCGAGCTCGATCTGGACTTCACCGATCGCCTGGTAGACGTCATCGACGAGGGTTTCGATGTCGTCATCAGGGGCAGCGACCTCAGCGATTCACGCCTCATGTCTCGGCCTCTTGGCCCCTATCGGCCTTGCTTGGTGGCCGCTCCCGGTTACCTGGAGAAGCAGGGTCGTCCTAGCAAACCATCAGACCTGATGGAACACGCTTGTCTGCATTACCGCTGGCGCAACTCCGGCAAACTGTACCAATGGCCGTTCAAGAAAAAAACGTCTCAGCACAATGGCGTCGCGCTGCCGATCGCCATGGTCTGCAGCGATCTCGAAGCGCTGCTGTACTTGACCATCGCTGGTCGTGGTATCGCCTGCCTTCCTGACTTCGCCGTGAAGGATGCGCTAGCCGAAGGGAGTCTCGAGTTGCTGCTTGATACGCATCTGACCGGTGGCGGCACCTTTCACGTTGTCTGGCCCAGCAGCAGGCAGATGGCACCCAAGGTGCGCGTTTTCGTCGACTTCATGGTCGAGCATTTCGCCACTGGCCTTGTGCAGAAGAAAGCCTGACCGACTCAGACCAAAGATCTCGTCACGCCACACTTGTCTCTTGCCTTGTCACTGCATACGGACACGGCCACGCGACGTTCCGCCGCGCACCGGCAGCCACACCGCCTCGAACTAAATCGCTTCAGCTGAACCAAAGTTCAGATCGTTCAAGTTCCCGAAGCCCACCTGCATGTCCACTGACCACGCTTACCATTTCACCGAGGACCAGCGCCCGAACGTTGCCGGTGCGCCCTATCTTCCGCCGCACACCCTCGGCCGCAGGGTGGCCTATGTGATCGTTGCGCTGCTGATGAGCCTGTCAGGCACGTTCGGCAACAGCTTGATCACCGAAAACCTGGCGCAACTGGCCGGCGGCTATTCGGCGTATTCAGCCCAGATGGTCTGGCTCACCGGGGTGTTCGTCGGCGTCGGTGCCTGCAGCAACCTGTTCGTGATCAAGGGGCGGCAGCAGTTCGGGTTGCCGCTCATGCTGTTCGGCGCCCTGGGGCTCTACGCGCTGGCCGCGGCGGCGGATGTGCTGTTCGCCAATCTGACTACCGCGATACTGTCCCGCGCTGCGAACGGGCTGGCCACCTCGACGGCGGTGGCTTCAAGTGTGTATTACCTCATGTCGGCGCTACCCCAGAGCAAACGGATTCTGGCGGTGGCGACGCCTATCGCCTGTGTTCAGTTGGCTCAGCCACTGGCACGCCTGGTGCCGGTCGACTTTCTCATTGCCGACGGCAACACCACTCTGCGTCTATTGGTGCTGCTGATACCTGTCCTGCAGATCGTGATCTTGGCCCTGAATCCACTACCACCCACCTACCGCATCAAGACCTTCGAGTGGGTGGATCTGATCACGGGTGTGTTCGTGGCATGTGGCGCCGTCATGTTGGGATGCGCGCTGGCTACCGCGTCCACCTATTGGTGGAACGACGCGCCATTCGTTGGCGAGTTGATGCTGGGCGCCGTACTGACCATCGGTGCAGCCCTGCTGGTCGAGGCGTGCCGCAAGCGTCCCGAGATCGACATCGGCTGGTTGAGCAATCGCCATATTTGTACGTTCATGGGTATCGCGCTGCTGGAACGTGTCTCGCTGGCGGTGCAGACCAGCAGTGTGCCCGGCCTGTTCGCCCTGCGCAGCCTAAACAACGATCAGTACCATGCCCTGTTCGGCTGGGTGTCCGTGGCGATGCTGGCAGGCATCGTGATCATGCTGGCGACGTTGAACCCGCGTTCGTTGCTGTATCAGATGGTCGCCGCGCTGGGCTGCATTGCCATGGGCGCGCTGCTGGCGTGCTTCAGCAACGGCTCGGTTCGCCCGCAGGATCTGATCGTGTCCCAGTGCCTGATCGGCTTCGGTGCCACGCTGTTCGTCGGCCCGGCGCTGCTCTACAGCGTCTCGCAGGTACTGAAGCAGGGTCCGCAGGTACTGGTGCCGACCGTGTTGATCTTCGCCGCCACACAGAACCTGGGCAGTGTGATTGGCTCGGCCCTGCTGAACAGCGTCCAGTATGCGACGCAACGGTATGCGATCTCCGGTTATGCCAACCGCCTGAGCGCAACCGATCCGCGCGTCGATCCGTCAGCGCTTTCCACACTGACCAGCGAGGTGAGCCGCCAGGCCAGTGTGATCGGCTACCTGAACAGCTTTCGCCTGGTACTGGTGATTGCACTGGCCGCCACGCTGGTGGTGCTGGCCGCCGCCGCTTATTCCAGCTACTCCAATCGCCATCCAAAGAGGAAACCCACGTGAGCAAGGACTCTCCTTCCGAATCGTCACCGTCCGAGTCGTCCGACGATACCTGGAAGCCTGCCAAGCCCAGCCTGATCCAGCTCGGTGCAATTGCCCTGGTTGCGTTGCTGGCGGTGACGTTGGTGCTTTACATATGGCGTTTCTTCCCCTTCAGCGATGACGGTCCCTACACCGATAACGCTTACGTGCGTGGCTATGTCACGACTCTGGCACCGGAGGTGTCCGGGCACCTCACCAACGTGCTGGTCAAGGACTATGAAACCGTCCACGAAGGCCAGCTGCTGGCGCAGATCGACCCTGCCAGTTACGCCGCCAGTGTCGAGCAGGCGGTCGCCGACCTCGACGCCGCCAAGAGCGACCTGGCCAATAATGCCCAGTCTCAAGCGTCCGCCGTGGCGACCTTGAGCGCACGCCAGGCGGCACTCGGCACCGCCAATGCAGAATTGCTTCGCGCCCAAGGGGATTACGCCCGTAGCGAAGCGCTGGTCAAGGAAGGTGGGGTGTCCATCCAGGAGAGGGACACCGCGCTGGCGGCGTTGCGCAGTGCCAAAGGCGCGCTTGCCGAAGCGCAGGCCAATATCAAGGTGGCGCGCGCCGACGTGCGTACCCAAGAGGTGGCGGCACAGGGGTTGAGTGCCAAAGTGCAGCAGGCCAAAGCGGCGCTGGACTCGGCCCGGATACAGCTCTCCAGGACACGAATCGTGGCGCCGGCCGACGGTCAGCTCGGCCGTGTCGAATCCCATGTGGGACGCTACGTCGGCGCCGGTACTGCATTGTTCAGCCTCGTCGAAACGGACCGCTGGGTGATTGCCGATTACAAGGAAGCGCAGACCCATGGCATCACCCTCGGTCAGACCGCGCATTTCGAGGTCGATGCCCTTCCCGGCACGACGTTCAGCGGCATCGTTGAGCGGATGGCACCGGCCACCGGCCTGGAATTCTCGGCAATGACCGCCGACAACGGCACCGGTAATTTCGTCAAGGTGCCCCAGCGCCTGGGTGTACGCATCGCCATCGATCGTGATCAGCCGCTGTTCGAGCGCCTGCGGCCGGGTATGTCGGTGGAGATAAGGGTGGATACTGATAGCAGCGAATGACCCGAAGATCATGCGCACCGGATGTTCGGCGCGCAGGATCAGGCCCCGGACAGAAGCTGGCTCCTGCGGAGCAGTCAACTCATCCAGTTGCCACCGTCGACGTTGTAGGTTTGCGCAACGATGTAATCGCTCTCCGGGCCAGCCAGGAATACCGCCATCCCGACCAGGTCTTCGGCCGTGCCCATTCGGCCGAAGGGAACTTCGAGGCCAACCAGGCGTTTCTTTTCGCCCCGAGGACGGTTCTCGTGCTTGGCGAACAAGGCATCGACACCATCCCAATGCTCGCCGTCCACGACACCGGGGGCGATGGCATTGACGTTGATCTTGTCTTTGATGAGGTTGAGTCCTGCCGACTGGGTCAGGCTGATCACCGCCGCCTTGGTCGCGCAATAGACACCCACCAACGCCTCACCTCGGCGACCGGCCTGGCTGGCCATGTTGATGATCTTGCCGCCATGCCCCTGCGCGATCATCTGCCTGGCGGCGGCCTGGAGCGTGAATAAGGTGCCGCTGACATTGATGGCAAACAGCTTGTCGTAGCTGGCCCTTGTGATCTCGGTGATCGGCGCCAGATCGAACAGCGCCGCGTTGTTCACCAGGATGTCCAGCTTGCCGACCTGGGTGACCACCGCCGCCATGGCGGCATCGATGGATGCCTGGTCGGTGACATCCATTTCAACCGCATACGCCTGCGGTCCCAGTTCGGCGGCGGTCGCCCGGGCACGTTCCAGATCGATGTCGGCGATCGCGACCGTGGCGCCTTCGTGAATGTACGCTTGGGCGAATGTACGACCGATGCCCCGTGCCGAACCGGTAATCAGGGCGCTTTTTCCTTCGAGACGTTTCATTGGGTCTACCTTGAGAGTAATTTGTTGGCGGTGCTGGTCGCTCCTACAAGGATCGTGCAGTACCTGTAGAGCGGTCAGTGGCCGCGAAGGCGTCCATGAAATCACCACTTACCTGTGCGGCGGTGACCGCCGGCGTCGGGCCGGCGGGTATCGTGGGCGGATTACTTCTTGGGGTAGCCCGCGCGCTTCATCTCGCGTTCGGTAGTGGACTGAGCAGATGCCAGTGTCTGATCCACCGACATCTGGCCGGTCAGCGCTGCAGTGAACAGCTTGCCCACGGAGGTGCCGATCGACTGAAACTCCGGAATCACCACGTACTGGATGCCCACGTACGGCACCGGCTTGGCTGACGGGTTGGAAGGATCGGCGTGCTTCATCATCTGCAAGGTGACTTCGGCGAATGGGGCCGCCTTCAGGTAGGCATCACTGTAGGTCGAAAGGCGCGTGCCAGGCGGAACGTTGGTGATGCCATCCTTCTCGGTGACCAACTGGATGTAGGCTTTGGACGTTGCCCAGGTGACGAACGTCTTGGCAGCCTCCTTGTGCTTGGAGGTGGCGGGAATGGCCAGCGACCAGGCGTACAACCAGGACGAGCCTTTGTCGGTGACCTCGGTGGGCGCAGGCGCGAAGCCCACGCTGTCGACCACCCTGCTCTGCTCCTTGTCGGTGGTGAACGAACCCGCCACGCTGGCATCCACCCAGATCGCACACTTGCCGCTGTTGAACAACGCCAGCGTTTCGTTGAAACCGTTGCTGGATACGCCGGGAGGGCCGTATTTCTTCAGCGTATCGACGTAGAAATTCGCCGCAGCTTTCCACTCTGGGCTATCGAGTTCGGGCTGCCATTGCTCGTTGAACCAGCGCGCCCCAAAGGCGTTGGCCATGGTGCTGAGCAATGCCATGTTTTCACCCCAGCCAGCTTTGCCTCGCAGGCACATGCCGTACTGATCCTTGGACGGCTCATTGAGCTTGGCGGCAAATTCACCCAATTGCGACCAAGTCGGTTTTTCTGGCATGGTCAGGCCCGCGGCCTTGAACAGATCGGTGCGGTAGTAGGTGACGGTGCTTTCGCCATAGAACGGCAACGCGTAGAGGGTATCGTTGACCGAAAGACCCTGGCGGACCGCAGGGAAGATGTCATCGACATCATAGTCGGCCGGCAGATTCTGCATGGGCTCCAGCCAGTTCTTGGCCCCCCACAGTGGTGTCTCGTAGGTGCCGATGGTCAACACGTCGAACTGGCCACCCTGGGTAGCAATGTCGGTTGTCAGGCGCTGGCGCAGCACGTTCTCTTCGAGAACAACCCAGTTGAGCTTGATATCGGGATTCTGCTGCTCGAAGATTTTCGACAGCCGCTGCATGCGGATCATGTCGCCGTTGTTGACCGTCGCGATCGTCAGGGTCTCGGCAGCATGGCTGGCGAAGGCGACTGACAGACCAGCCGAAAGAATTAGCGCAGGGGTAATCTTCATGGGGCTCTCCGCTCCAGGCCGATTCGACCGGAGCTGTTATTGTTGTTGTCGACCATCGCCGCGCGGATCGTGCCGTGGCCGCAGCGCTGTACGAGCCGATTAGATCACCCCCCAATATTCCCGCTCAAACGAATGGCGAACGTCGTTTCGATACTTTTTTGACCGTCCTATCCATCGACGCGTGCGATCAAAAAACTATCGAACAGGCGCACCGCAGGAACTAGCTGCTCAGGGCAGACTCAGCGTATGGTGCGTGAATTGGAGCCGCTGTACCCGATCCGCACCACAAACAAAAAGGGGCACTCGATGCCTGATAACCGCGCTGCCCTGTTCGAGCATCGGCCAGCCGATCTCGAGGTCATCCTGCCTGGCCCTGACCAGAGTTTCCGCTGGTATGAGCACGACTACCCCTACGAGCTCGCCCGCTGGAACCATCATCCCGAGTATGAAATCCATCTGATCCGAGCAGGCAGCGGCAAGCTTCTGGCGGGTGACTACATTGGCCCCTTCGGCGCAGGGCATGTGGCCCTGATCGGGCCGGACCTTCCCCATGACTGGATGGGCGACGTTGCGCCCGGTGAACGCATCTGCGGCCGTGACGTGGTCCTGCAGTTCGATGGCGCCGCCCTGCTCAACCTGCGTGGCTCGCTGCCTGAACTTTCAGAGCTGAACGGCCTGTTGGCACAGGCACGACGCGGCATCGAATTTACCGGCAGCACTGCCTTGCAAGCGGCCACCTTGCTGGAGGGCATTGGTAAAGCCGAAGGGCTGCAGCGGCTGATTGCGTTCCTGCAATTGCTGTCCACGTTGGCCAGAGCGCCCAAGCGCGACGTTCGAGTGTTGGCCAGCGCCTTTTACTCGCCATCGCTGGACGCACGCAGTTCGCAACGTATCAATCAGGCATTCGACTACCTGATCAACGAGCTCACGACCGATCTGCGCCTGTCGACCATCGCCGCGCGCGTCGGCATGAGCGAGGCAGGCTTCTCGCGCTTCTTCAAACGCATCACCGGCCACGGTTTCATCGACCTGATGCGCAAACTCCGAATCCAGCGCGCGTGTCGGCTGCTCGTCCAGACCCAGCTCTCCGTGGCGGAAATCTGCTTTGAAGTGGGCTACGAAAATGTCTCCAACTTCAATCGCCACTTCCGCCACGAAATGGCCCAGACGCCCAGTGACTATCGGCGCACTCGGCCGCACGCTCTATAGCGACGCGGGCAAGCTTGCGGTTTGTTCAATGGTCTGTACCCAAACGAACCCTTCCTCCTGCGTAGGGGGTTCGAGCATCTGGAACACGCTGTTCAAGGCTTCCTCGGGAACGCGCTTGTCAGCAGTGCGTTGGGCATTCCGGGCTCGGGCAAGCTCCAGGGAAGCCTTGACGAATACGGCGATGACTGGAACCTGATGCGTGCGGGCAATGGCGAGCAGCTTTTCCCGGTGCCGTTGTGCAGGTAGCGCCGCATCGAACACCACTGCCCGCTCACCCAACCGGCCATGATTCTCGGACACCCAGCGAGACTTACCCGCCCCCTGCACGCCCATCACCAGATAAACATGGGTGCCTTTGGCCACTTTCGACAGCACTTCGTTCAAGCGCGCATAGGCGAGCTCCCACGCACGACGATTCCTTTCCGGCGTGAACTGCCTGCCGGACTCGGTTTCCAGATAATCATCGGGATTGATCACTATTGGAAGACCGGCGCCGCCGCCATTGGTGTTATGGAATTGCTCCTCGGATCCGAACGCACAGACATGGGTCAGGCCCGACAGGGCGAAAGTTCGTGTCATTGAAGATGATACCTCCCATGAGCGGGACAACGTTGCGTTTAAATGTACAGAAAGCATGTACAAAAAACATGCCGTCCCGACGCCCATCAAATCGGCGAAGCATCTCCTGTCTACTGTCCCAAATCCAATATCTGAACCACACTTTGTTTCGCCAAACACACCTAGCCAGGTCAACGTGCTGTGGCGCTAATAGGTCCGCTCGCCAACTACCACTTCATTTCCCCCTTGGCGACCTTGGCGCTGAGTTCCAGTGACGACTCATCGCCCAACGCCGGGTAATGCGCCTTCATCGCCGCGACCAATGCATTCGAGTCCTTGGCTTTGACTGTTTCGGCATCGAAAGTTTTTATGTAGTCCGCCGTGAAGCGTGCCGCGTCGATTGACTTGCGTTCACCGGGCAGAAAGTGGCCGGGGATGACGGTCACAGGTTGGAGTTTCTCGATATGGGCCAGCGTGGCCAGCCAGTCGGCGTGAGATTTCGCACTTTGTGTGTCGGCCATCCAGACGTGGATGTTGTTGGAAAGCACGACGCCGCCGAGTACCGTTTTGGTTGACGGTATCCAGACGAAGGTATGCTCGGGCTGCGGGCCGTCCAGGCCGATGATCTGCAGCTGTCGACCTTCCAGTTCGAGACGGTTGCCTTCCAGCACCTGCGGCACGATGAGTTTTCCTGGAGCACCGTCCCCCATTTGGGGGCCCCAATAGGCCAGCTTGCTGTCCTTGGTTTGCTTGATGTGCGCGACGGTCTGCGCGGTCGCCAGCACTCTTGCCTTGGGAAAGGCCTCGGTGATGGTTTGCAGGCCGAAGTAGTAATCGGGATCGCCGTGACTGATGTAGATGGCAGCCAGTGTTTTCCCGCTCTGGTGGATGCGTTTGACCAGCTCTTCGGCCTGCGGCCGGGCAAATTGTGCGTCGACCAAAACGGCTTCTTTCTCGCCGGTGACGATTACCGAGGACACCGGAAAAATCGCCTCCGGGCCCGGATTGTAGACCTCTACGCGCAGAGGTTCTGCGGCCATGGCCGCGCCTGCGCCTCCCAGCAGGATCAGGCTGGCAAACACACGTCGTGCGATGAAGTGGATCATGGACATTCCATCTCGAAGGTTTAGGTGGATGGAGGTTAGATGAGATTTATCGCTCGAAAAACAGTAGATTTGCTGCATATTTGTTTCGAGAAATAGATCTAATCATGGATAAGTTGTTGGCGATGGAAGCCTTCGTCACCGTCGTGGACTGCGGCAGTCAGACGGCTGCCGCCGATAAGCTCGGGCTCTCACGGCCGGTTATTTCCAGGTTTCTGGCCGAGCTTGAGGACTGGACAGGCGCCAGGCTCATGCACCGCACAACACGGCGCCTGACCCTGACCGCAGTGGGCGCGCAAATGCTTCCACTGTGCCGACGAATGCTCGACCTGGCCGAGGACATGCAGGCGATCGCGACTCATCCCGAAGACGAGCCCGAAGGGCTGCTGCGCATCACGGCCAGCACCTCGTTCGGACAGGCCCAGCTCACTGGGGCCGTCACCGAATTCGTCGCACGCTACCCCAAGGTACGGATCGACATGCAACTGCTCGATCGCACGGTCAATCTGGTCGACGAGCGCGTGGATCTGGCGATTCGCATCACCAACGAGCTTGACCCCAACCTCATCGCACGGCGCCTGACCACCTGCCGCTCGGTGATCTGCGCCGCGCCCAGCTATCTGAAAACCCACGTTGAGCCTAAAACGATCGAAGACCTTTCCCTGCATAACTGTCTGACGCATTCCTATCACGGCAGCAGCCTGTGGCACTTCACCCGCGACGGGGAGCCCAGCAGTGTTGCGGTCAATGGCAATGTCAGCACCAACGACTCCGTCACGACCTTGCAGGCCGCCTTGTGTGGGTCAGGCGTTGCGCTGTTGCCGACCTACCTGGCAGCGCCCCTTGTTCGCAAGGGAGAGTTGGTCGCCCTGCTGCCCGACTACCAACCCATGACGTTGAGCATTCATGCCGTGTATGCGTCTCGCAGGCATGTATCGGCGGTATTGCGCGCGATGCTGGACTTTCTGGTCGGACGGTTTCCGGAAGAGCCTGCGTGGGATAGCGCAGTGGACGCACGCTAATCGTTAATAGCGAAAATATGATCTGCTACATCGCAAAGTGTTGAATCACTGTTGCCCAGCAAACAGTACTTCAATATATAGCTAAAACTCAGCTCGCTATTCCACCACCGAAGTTGCAGCAGCATTTATATTTCTATTCAATCTAAGCACGCCTTGTATGGCGGCGGCTTCAACACACTATCGCTGCTCTTTGTGTCGGATCCCTGCGCGCTAATACAGCACTCATCTTTCAGTGCGGCAGGACCGACCTACTTCTTATCTGGATCTCGGATACCAACAATGGCCAAACAGCTTCAAATTCTCGACGGCGGTATGGGCCGTGAGTTGTCGCGCAATGGCGCACCGTTTCGGCAGCCGGAATGGTCGGCACTGGCGTTGATCGAGGCACCTGAATATGTGCGGCAGGCCCACGACGCTTTCATCAAGGCCGGTGCGCAGATCATCACGACCAACAGCTACGCCGTGGTGCCCTTTCACATCGGCGATGCGCGCTTCGAACGCGACGGTGCGGCCCTGGCGCGCCTGGCGGGTGCCATCGCTCGCGATGCGGCCGATGCCAGCGCGCAGAGCGTTCGGGTTGCGGGTTCGTTGCCTCCCGCGCTGGGCTCGTATCGTCCGGATCTGTTCGAGCCGGTGCAGGCGGCCAGGATTCTTCAGGTGCTGATCGATGCCCTGAGTGATCAGGTCGATCTGTGGCTGGCCGAGACCCAGAGTTCCATTGCCGAGGTGCGGCTGGTCGCCGAGTTGCTCAAGGACGACCCACGGCCGCGCTGGTTTTCCTTCACCCTGGATGATGCACTCAATGCTCAAGGCAAGGCTCAACTGCGATCCGGGGAAAGCATCACTGCAGCCGTCGCGGCTGCGACGCAGCTGAACGCGGCGGCCATTCTGTTCAATTGCAGCCCGCCTGAAGTCATGAGTGCGGCCCTGCTCGAAGCGGGCGCCCAGAGCAATTCCGCGCTGGGCATCTATGCCAACGCCTTCGAACCTTCCGATCAGAAACGTGGTGCCAACGTCGGCCTCAGTGCGATGCGGCGGGACACCGAGCCGAGCAACTATCTGCGTTGGGCTCAGGAGTGGGTCGCCCAAGGGGCAAGTATCGTCGGCGGTTGCTGTGGCATCGGCCCGGAACACATTCACGCGCTGTCGACCGCCCTGGTTGACGCAGACCTTGCCCCCGCTGCACAGGATGCCTTGCATGTTTGATCGTCGTTCTTTTATCAAGGGCACCGGCGCGGCGGCCATGACGGCGGCGATGGCCTCTGCTTGGCCTTTGCGAGGCTTCGCACAGGACAGCCTGGAACCGAAAAAAGGCGGGCACCTGGTGGTCGGGTTGGACAACGCCTCCACCACCGACCGCCTCGACCCTGCCTTCTGGTTCGAAAGCTGGATGTACGTCACCGGCAGCCAGCTGTTCAACGCGCTGGTGGAAGTCGATGACACCGGAGCCATCGTTCCCTCACTCGCCGAATCCTGGTCCAGCGCCGACGGTGGTCGCAAGTGGGTGTTGAACATCCGTAAAGGCGTGCAATTCCATGACGGCCGGTCGTTGAGCGCAAAGGACGTTGTGTGGTCGCTCAATCATCACCGCGACGAGAAATCGTCGTCGCCCGTCAAGGTGTATCTGGAGCCGGTCAGGGACCTGCGGGCCAGCGCCGAGCACGAAGTCACCATCACGCTGGCAGATCCGAACGTCGAGTTCATCGCATTGCTTTCGGCGGTCCATTTCGTGATCACTGCCGAAAACGAACCTTTCGAAAAAGCCATCGGTACCGGGGCCTTCATCCTGGAAAACTTCCAGCCAGGCGTGCGCATGCTGGTCAAGCGCAACCCCAACCACTGGAACCCTTCCCGCGGCCACGTCGATTCGGTCGAAACCCTGGCCATGAATGATTCGACCGCAAGGGTGGCGGCGCTGGTCAGCGGTTCGGTGCAGATCATCAATCGAGTCAACCCACGCATTGTCGGCCGCATCGAAAAGATGCCGTCGATCCAGCTGATCCGCGACAAGGACAGCCAGATCTTCACGCTGCCGGGCCTGGCCAATGTCGCGCCGTTCGATTCCCTTGATGGGCGGCTGGCGCTCAAGTACGCCGTGGATCGGCAACAGCTGATCGACACGGTGCTGGGCGGTTATGGCTCGGTGGGCAACGACAACCCGGTCTTCCCGTCGAATCGGTATTTCGCCAAGGACATTCCGCAACGGCCCTACGATCCCGATCGCGCGCGCTTTCACTGGCAAAAGGCGGGCTTCGCCGGACCGCTCACGCTGCACGCGGCAGACGCCGGCTTTCCGGGGGCGGTGGATGCCGCTCAGTTGTATCAGCAGTCGGCGCAGAAAGCCGGCATTCCCCTGGCCATCGAGCGCGTACCGAACGACGCCTTCTGGACCGATACCTGGCTGAAGAAGCCATTCTGCACCTCCAACTGGGGCGCGCGGCCCACTGCCGATGCCCTGCTGTCCATGGTGTTCACCAGCAATGCGCCGTGGAACGAATCGGCCTGGCGGGTCCCGGCGTTCGATCAACTGGTCAAGGCTGCGCGCGGCGAAACCGATGAAGACAAGCGCCGCCAGATCTACCATGACATCCAGCTGATGCTGGTGGATCAGAGCAGTGAAGTCATCCCGCTGTACGCCGACGCGCTGGCGGCCACGCGCAGCAATGTAAAGGGCTTCAAATCGGTGCCTGGGGTGCCGCTGAGCGGCAACCGCGCCGCCGAAAAAGTCTGGCTGGAAGGATAGCCATCATGCCTGCGACATTGCCGGTTAGCGTAGGCGCAGAAGGGCAAAGCGTGTTGGCGAGCATGATCGTGCGACGGCTGGCGGTCGGCCTGGCGATGCTGCTGGCCACTTCGCTGTTGATCTTCATCGGCCTGAACCTGCTGCCCGGCGATACCGCCACCGCGATCCTCGGTCAGTCCGCGACCCCTGCGGCCATCCAGGCGCTGAAGCAGCAACTGGGGCTGGATCAGCCGGCGGGCTGGCGGTATCTGCACTGGTTGGGCGGAATCCTGCAGGGCGATTTCGGCATCAGCCTGACTTCACGGGAAAACATTTCCGTCGCGCTCTCGGAACGGCTGCAGAACACCTTGTTCCTGGCCGGCAGCACGGCGCTGGTGGCGGTGCCCCTGGCGCTGCTCATGGGTCTGGTTTCAGTCCGCTTTCACGGTGGCTGGATCGACGGACTGCTGAACCTGTTCAGTCGTATGACCGTGGCCTTGCCGGAGTTTTTCTCAGGTTATTTGCTGATCTTCGTTTTCTCCATGACCCTTGCCTGGCTGCCCAGCAACAGCAGCGTGCAACTGGGCATGCCGTTGTCGGAGCGGTTGCTGGCGATCGTGCTTCCCGGTGCCACGCTGGTGCTGGCCGTGCTCGGCCACATGAGCAACATGACCCGCGCAGCATTGCTCAGCGCCCAGCGCAGCAGCTATGTCGACACCGCCGTGCTCAAGGGCCTCTCGCCGATGCGGGTGTTGTGGTGCCATGTGCTACCCAACGCCTGGGGACCGATCATCAATGTCATCGTGTTGAACCTGGCCTATTTGATGGTGGGTGTGGTGATCGTGGAGAACGTTTTCGTGTATCCCGGCCTGGGCCAATACCTGGTCGACAGCATCGCCAAGCGCGACGTGCCCGTCGTACAGGGCTGTGCATTGGTCCTGGCGGCCATCTACATCCTGCTCAATCTGTTCGCCGATGTGATTGCGCTGTTGACCAATCCCCGTCTACGCCACGGAAACTAGTCCATGCTCGCTCCAAGAATCGTTCACCTGCCCGGCATCGTCGGATTGATCCTGTTCGTGGTTGTCGCCCTCCTCGCGCCCTGGCTGGCGCCTCACTCCCCCGATCAGGTGATCGGCTCCGCATGGGACCTGCCGTCGGCGCTGGCACCGCTGGGCACCGACAACTTGGGTCGCGACCTGCTGTCACGGTTGATCTGGGGTACGCGCACATCATTGTCGGTGACCGCCGCTGCGGCGGTGGTGGCCTTCGTGTGTGGCACGACGCTGGGTTTCATCGCCGGCGCTGCAGGGGGGTGGATCGACCAACTGATCTCGCGGGTCAACGATGTGCTCATGGCCATACCGACGCTGGTTCTGGCGCTGGTCATTCTGGCAACGCTGCCCAAGACCCTCGGCGTGATCATTCTGGTGCTCGGGGTGCTGGAGGCCACCCGTATCCTGCGCGTGGCCCGTGCCGTGGCCGTGGACATCGCCGCCATGGAGTTCATTGATGTGGCGCGCATGCGCGGTGAGCGCCTGGGCTGGATTCTGTTGCGAGAGATTCTGCCCAATGCGTTGCCGATTCTGATTGCGGAGTTCGCCCTGCGCTTTGTGTTCATTCTGCTGTTTCTTTCCGCGCTGTCGTTCCTGGGTCTCGGTATCCAGCCACCCACCGCCGACTGGGGCGGCCTGGCCCGTGATAACAAGGACGGCGTCCTGTTCGGGGTCTGGGCAGCGCTGGTACCCGGCGCGGCGATCGCCGCGTTGGCGCTGTGCATCAATAGCCTGGCCGACTGGCTGCTGGGGACCAACACCCGCCAATGGGGAGCGCGCAACCATGGTTGATTTCACACCGGTTGCAACGGCGCCGCTGTTGCGTGTCGAACAGCTGCGAATCGCTGCCAAGGGCGAGCCTGGACGGCTTTTGGTCGACGACGTCTGCTTCAGCCTTGAGGCAGGCGAAGTACTGGGTTTGATTAGCGAATCGGGGGCGGGCAAGTCGACCATCGGGCAGGCTCTGCTGGCTCATCTGTGCGAAGGCATGGCAGTTGCTGGCGGACGTATCCTGTTCGAAGGGCGCGACCTTCTGCATCTGTCGGAACCTGAGTTGCGCCGGATTCGCGGCAAACGCATTGCCTACGTCGCTCAATCCGCCGGATCGGCGTTCAATCCAGCCCTTACCATCGGAGCCCAGGTGATCGAGGCCGCGCAGCTGCACGGGCTGATGGACGCTCAAACCGCCAAGGCGCGGGCACTGGAGCTGTTCGCTCAGTTCTCGCTGCCGCAGCCTGAGGCGTTCTTTTCACGCTACCCGCACCAGGTCTCGGGTGGGCAACTGCAGCGGGCGATGATTGCCATGGCCCTGTGCAGTTCGCCGCAGTTGATCGTTTTCGACGAACCGACCACGGCACTGGACGTCGTCACCCAACTGGGGATTCTGCAAGCGATCGCTCAGGTGATTCGCCAGGCAGGTGTTGCGGCGATCTATATCAGCCACGATCTGGCAGTGGTCGCACAACTGGCTGACCAGATCATGGTGCTGCGTCATGGGCGATGTGTGGAGCATGGCACCACCGAGCAGATCCTCCAGCGTCCGGCGCAGGGCTACACCCAGGATCTGCTCAGCGCCGGGCGCGCGGGTCGCACCTTGGGTAGCACAGATGCCGCAGCAGCTGAGCTGCTGGTCATCCGCTCGCTGACCGCAAGTTACCGGCAGCGACCGGTGCTCGACGACCTCTCATTGAGCCTTTGCCAAGGACGCACGCTGGCGCTGATCGGTGAATCCGGATCAGGCAAGTCGACCTTGGGCAGAGCCATCTGTGGCCTGCTCGGCGACGTGGGCGGGTCGATGACGCTCAACGGCCAGCCGTTGCCCCCAAGCCTGAGTCGGCGGACCCGTGAGCATCTGCAACAGATCCAGATGGTCCATCAGATTCCTGACAACGCACTCAACCCCAGACTCTGCATCGGCGATCAACTGGAGCGCGCCGTGCAGACATTCACCAGGCTGAGCCGACCGCTACGGCAACGGCGCGTGGCCGAACTGCTTGAACAGGTCGGCCTGCCTGCGGACACTGCGAAGCGACTTCCGCACACCCTTTCCGGTGGGCAGAAACAACGCGTCTGCATCGCCCGCGCCCTGGCTGCAGAACCCGCTCTGATCATCTGCGATGAACCGACCTCGGCCCTCGACCCACTGGTTGCCCTGGACGTGTTGGCATTGCTGCGACGGCTGCAAACTGAAACAGGCGTGTCCTATCTGTTCATCACCCATGACCTGCACGTCGCCAGGGAAATTGCCCACGAGGTCGCCGTGCTGCACGACGGACGCATTGTTCGGCACGGCCGTACGGCCGAGGCCCTCAGCGCACCGCTGGACGACTACACCCGGCGCCTGGTCGAAGCCGTGCCGCAGATGCGGCAGGACTGGTTGATGCAAATGGCCGGGTGACTGTTCCCTGACGTTCATAACCCCTGCACGCGCCGCTCGGGCCGGAACATCAGGCAAAACCCTACAAGCACCACGGCTGCGAACCCGGCCGGAAACAGCCAGATACTCCGCCAGTCATGCAGCATTCCCGATGCGTAGTGGTCGGTCACCTTCCCTGCCACCCAGAACCCGATCAGCATGCCCAGCCCATAGGTGGCCAGCGTGATCAACCCCTGCGCCGAGCTGCGAAAGCGCTCGGGGGTTTTGGCGTCGGTGTAGATCTGCCCGCAGACGAAGAAAAAGTCGTAGCACACGCCATGCAGCGCGATGCCGATCAGCAGCAGCGCGACCGCTTCACCGCCGCTGCCGTAGGCGAACAACACGTAGCGCAGCACCCAGGCGAGCATGCCCACCAGCAGCGCGATCTTGATCCCGAAACGGGCAATGAACAACGGTAGCAGTAGCATGAACAGCACTTCGGACACCTGCCCGATCGCCATTTTTGCCGTGGGATTGGCAACACCGATCTCGGCCAGGAACGGATTGGCGTTCTGATAATAGAACGCCAGCGGTATGCAGATCAGGATCGAGGCCAGGAAGAAAATCAGATAGCTGCGATCCTTCAGCAACCCGAGTGCATCCAGGCCCAACACCTGGCGCAGTCCCCGGCGCTCGCTGCTGGCTTGCAGGGGCGCGGTGATGGGCAATGTGAAGCTGTAGAGACCAAGCAGCAGCGAAGCGATGGCCGACATCAGGAAGGTGTTGCGCAATGCTCCGCCCGCGATGCCTGGCGCCGAATCCCACGCGAACACCATGCTGATGACCAGACCGGCCACGATCCAGCCGATCGTGCCCCATACTCGGATGCGGGAAAATTCCCGCGCCGGATCCTGCATCTGCCGGAAGGCGACCGAGTTCACCAGGGCCAGGGTGGGCATGTAGGCAATCATGTAGGCCAGGACATAGGGATAGAACGTGGCGAAATCCGCTGCTCGATACAGCTGATACAACAGCACCGCGCCCAGCAGGTGAAGCACGGCCAGGATGCGCTCGGCGTTGAACCAGCGGTCGGCGATCAGGCCAATGACGAAAGGCGCAATGATCGCTCCCCATGACTGCGTCGAGAACGCCAGGCCGATCTGCCCGCCGCTTGCCCCTAGTCCCGTCGCCAGGAAGGTACCCAGGGTGACGAACCAGCCGCCCCAGATGAAGAACTGCAGGAACATCATCACGCTCAATCGCGCGTTCATGGTTTTCATTGCACTCACCGTTTTATTGTTATGGCAGGTGTCGGTCGAAGGCTCGCAGGTTTCAGTCTTCAGGCAGGCCCAGTAATCGCCGGTTGGAATGAACATCGGCAGACACACCGGCGAAATCGTCGAAGGCCCGTTGGGTGCGTGTGATCATGTGGCGCTCGATGAACGCAGCGCCCTCACCCGCGCCTTGGGCCGAGTCCTTCAGGCAGCATTCCCACTCCAGCACGGCCCAGCCGTTGAAACCGTATTGGGTCAATTTGCTGAAGATCGATTTGAAATCCACCTGGCCGTCGCCCAGGGAGCGGAAGCGTCCAGGCCGGTCGACCCAATCCTGATAACCCCCGTAGACACCCGCCCGGGCGTCGGGACGAAACTCGGCATCCTTGACATGGAACATGCGGATGCGCGCGTGATAGCGGTCGATGAAGCCCAGATAGTCCATCTGCTGCAGCAGCAGGTGGCTGGGGTCGTAGAGAATGGCGGCCCGCGGATGCTGGTCGACCGCCTGCAGAAAACGCTCGAACGAAGCGCCATCGTGCAGATCTTCGCCAGGATGGATCTCGTAGCACAGGTCGACGCCAGCGTCTTCGAAGCAATCGAGGATAGGCACCCAGCGCTTGGCGAGTTCGGCGAACCCTTGTTCGACCAGACCCTTTGGCCGCTGCGGCCACGGGTAGACATAGGGCCACAGCAGCGCACCGGAAAAGGTCGCGTGGGCTTTCAGACCCAGCCGCTGGCTGGCACGGGCAGCAAGCTTGAGCTGGTCGCTGGCCCATTGCGTTCGGGCCTCGGGCCGACCGCGCACGTGGACCGGCGCAAACTCGTCGAACACCGCATCGAAAGCCGGATGCACCGCCACCAGTTGACCTTGCAGGTGGGTGGACAGCTCGCTGATCTGCACGCCGGCGTTTGCGCAAATGGCGTTGAGTTCGTCGCAGTACATCTGACTGTGCGCGGCTCGTTCCAGATCGATGTAGCGAGTGCCCAGCGTGGGCAATTGAATGGCCTTGTACCCCTGGGATGCGGCCCAGCTGGCGATGTTGGCCAGGCTGTCGAAAGGCGCTTGGTCCGACATGAACTGGGCCAGAAATATGCCCGGTCCACGCAGTCCGTGTTCGGTTGCAACGTTCATCATGAAAGGCTCCGTGAGTGCAGAGGACAGACCAGTTCGGTCCACTTGGCATCGCTGCGATGACTGGCGATGGCGGTTTCGATGAAGGCCATTCCACGCAGACCCACCTCCATGCCCGGCACGCCCGGCGCCTGGTTGCCGCCGCCACCAGCCTGGATGGCGTCGGCGAAATCCACGTAGAGATTGGCCATCGCCTCCAGATAACCCTCGGGATGACCGGCCGGCAGACGCATCCGTCGTGTGGCCACAGTGCTGAGCCACGGCTGCCCGAGGCCCGAGCGCAGCACACGCATGGGCTGATCAAGCGAGCGATGGATCAGGCTGGACGGCTCTTCCTGACGCCATTCCAGTCCGCCTTGCTCACCGTAGATGCGGATTTTCAGTGGGTTCTCCTCGCCAGCGCAGACCTGGCTGGCAATGAGCACGCCGCTCGCACCGCCGTTCATCTTGAACAGCATGCTGGCATCGTCGTCCAGCCGACGGCCCTCGATGTGAGAGCCCAGCATGGCACTGAGTGAGTGCACCTGCTGATCGGCGATGAACTCGGCAAGACAGAACGCGTGGGTGCCGATGTCGCCGATGCAGCCGCCGATACCGGACTGCTCCGGGTTGTCACGCCAGTCGGCCTGCTTGTTGCCATCGCGGGCGATGTCTTGGCTCAACCAGCCTTGGGGGTATTCGACGATGACTTTGCGCACCTTGCCAATTACACCGTTGCGCACCAACTCACGGGCTTCCCACACCATGGGGTAACCCAGGTAAACGTGGGCCAGACCGTACAGGCGATCGCTGCCATGCAGCACGCGATCGAGCGCCTGCAACTCGGCCAGGTTCAAGGCGGCGGGTTTTTCGCTGAACACGTGAAAGCCTGCCTGAATGGCCCGCCGAGCGACCGGGGCATGAAGATGATTCGGTGTGACGTTCACCACCAGTTGCATGCGCTGGTCACTGGGCAGCCGTGATTCGGCTTCGATCATCTGTTGCCAGTCCGCGTAGGTACGCGCCGGCTGGAGACCCAAGGCATTGCCCGTCCGCTGGTTGTTCGAAGGATCGCGACTGAAGGCGCCGCACACCAGTTCGAAACGCCCGTCCAGCGCGGCGGCCTGACGGTGTGCCTTGGCGATGAAAGAACCCTCTCCACCGCCGACGAACCCCATTCTTGTCTTGTGCATGAAACCCAGCCTCAAAGCAGGTACCTGTCTGAGCTACGATACGCAACCAGTCGATGTAACCGGTTACATCCTTACATCGAATCTAGGCGCCAAACTGTGCTCTGTCAAACGGACAGCCGCTGAAAATCGGTCCCGGACCCTACCGCGAACTGCGGTAAGCTTCGCTTAGGTATTCCCGAGAAACGAGGTGGACTTGTCGAACATTCGTGAAGTGGCGCGCCTGGCCGGGGTTTCGGTGGCGACGGTATCGCGCACCCTGAAGTCCCCGGAGCGAGTGCTGCCCGAGACCCGTGACCGGGTCAACGTCGCCGTGGAACAGGCCGGCTACCGACCCAACCTGATGGCCGTGCAGTTTCGCTCGCGGCGCACGTTCAACCTGGTCGTTCTGGTGCCGAACATTGCCAACGGTTTTTTTGCCCGCGTCATCAGCGGCGCCCAGAAAGCCGCCCAGGCCGCCGGCTATCGCGTGCTGCTGTGCGACACCCTGGGGTGCGAAGCCACCGAGCGCGAATTTGCCGAGCTGGTACACGCCCATCAAGCCGACGGGGTTCTGCAGTTGCGCGCCTACGACCCGTTCGTTTCAACCAGCGGGCTCTCGGACGTGCCGCCCATCGTCAACGCCTGCGAGGTGCTGAAAAGCGGTCGTCATCCAACCGTCAGCCTGGATAACCGAGCGGCTGCCAAAGCCGTCACCCAGCACCTGCTCGACCTGGGCCACCGACGCATCGGCTTGATCAACGGACCGGCCGACAGCCCGCTGACTCACGACCGCCGCGCGGGCTACGAAGCAGCGCTGCGCGAAGCCGACATCGCACCCGACCCGGCAATGATCTGCCCAGGCGATTTCAGTCTGAAAGCCGGCTATGACGGTGCGCTGCAGTTGCTGGCTGGGCCCGAGCGCCCCACCGCACTGTTCTGCGAAAGCGATGAAATGGCCATCGGCGCCTTGAAACGGATCAGGGAAATGGGCTTGCGTGTACCTCAAGACGTTTCACTGGCCGGGTTCGACGACATCGAACTGGCCGCCTATTGCGATCCGCCGCTGACGACCATCGCCCAGCCGGCCGAACAGTTCGGCCAGCAGGCGGTAGAGATGTTGATCAGCCTGATCGAGAAACGCCCGCTGCCGGCACGGCACGTGACATTGCCCTATCAGCTGACGATCCGGCAGAGCACCGCTCGGGTAGCGGGCTGATGATGCCCGTTATTGATTCGATGCAGGCCCGGACTTTTTCTGCCGTCGACACCGCTCCGAGCAATAACGAACTTCATCCCAGCATCTTTCCCATTTCTTGCGCCAGGTGAAGGGCAGACCGCATGTGGCGCAGTGCTTTACCGGTAGTTCACTCTTCTTCAAACACTGTCTCCATCGACCAGCACCGAAATCATCCTGATACGAAAATCATCAGAGGCTGTATAAAACCACAGTACCTCGCTAGAATGCGCCATCCGCCCATCACCTGGACAAACGCATGGACCTGCATCTTAGCCAAACGAGCGCGGCCATCGCCATGGTCAACCGGCTCCAGTCCGAGTTGATGGAGCTGGGCGAAGTGCTGCGGGCCGTCAGGGATCAAGCCCATGTCGATGCCATGTTCGGCCTGGATTTCCGGCCCGAGGATGCGGTGCGCAACGAACCGATAGAAGTTCGTACGCTCCACGGCGATGAGGCGGTACAAGCGGCGTTCGAAGCACTCACCAGTATCTGGGTCAAAGTTGGCCAGCACCCACGGGAAACGCTGCGTGTACCCGGTGTGATCGCCCTGCCCCGCGCGGCCATCGACAAGATCCTGCAGACGAACGTCACTCGTAGCGAGCTGGGCAAGTTGATCGGGGCCATCGAAAAGACCAACGACCGCCGCAATGTCTGGGGCCGCTTCAAGGGCCGCGGGAACGGCATCGTTCCCAAACAGGCTTTGCGCTTGACCCATGTGCTTACCGATCCCCAGGTCATCAACTTCTACTGGGATGACACCGGCTCTTCCGGCGCACGCAAGATGGCCGGCGACTTGATTGAAGAATGGAAAGAGTTGCTCGATCAATACCGCGACAAACAAGCGACCGTGCACCACTCCTCGGAAGCTGCGGCCGAGAACGCCCTGCTCTACGGCATCGACATGCTGGCCAAGCTCGACCCGAGCGAACAGGTCGCGATTCGTCGATTGGTGCAGCCTCATATTCGCGCGCGGGTTCGCAATGCAGACGCGAAAGTGAAGCCGATCATTGCACCGGTCCCCTTCGTCTACGAACTAGGCCAGCCAGCGCCGAAGGTCAAACCGCTTCAAAGTTACGAGCCGAAGATCCTGGTGAAGAAAAACACCCGCCTCGCATTGCTGGAGGATGATCCGTACGTGGAAGCGATGAACCTGTTCCGCTACAAGGAAGAGCATCGTGTGTATGGACCGATGCCCAGGAAGTCGGAAGAGCCTTGAGAAAGGTTGGGGACTGGGAACAGAACTCAAGCGCCTCTTCCGTTGTTAACCAGGCTGTGAACGCGGTGCGTGGGTTATTCAAAATTGCAGCCGATGTCATGATGTTATTGTTGTTGAGCCAAGGTGATTAATGCAGCGCGGGGCTTAGTTGATACATCCCAATTGCGTGTTGCCAGCCTTGCTGCGGTCTCTGCCGGTCAGCTTTCTTGAATAGTGAATCGGCATGCTGTCCACTCTCGATGTGATGAGCCGTTCAATACGCCAAAGTCCTGTAACATGCCCTTCTTTTTTCAAGTGGCAGCCTTCTGGTGTCCGTAACTCCTCTCACCGCACGCGAAACCTGCCAGTTGCTTCGAGACATCGCCTTGGGGACTCGCACGTTATACCGTCTGGGCGACGCGTGCTGGGCCAACACCCTCGACTCAACGCTGACGGTCGGTGCCGATGGGTGGCTCATCACCTTCCATCAGCACGACGACGGTCGCTTCCATTGCGAGCGTTGCCAGAGCCCTGAAGGCCGACTGTATGCCTTCGACTCGGCCCAGCGTTACGGCACCGATCCTATCGAGCTGTTGAGCACCTGGGAGCATGCTCGATTGGCGCAATTGCTGGCTGAAGTCTGAGCCGAGCCTTCGACAGCCGGTCTTCAGACCCCATAGCCGCAGCCGATACCCTTTCATCAAGCTACCCTGCCCCGCTGGTAACACCCCACCATGCCTCCGAATGCCGATCACGTAGATTTTTTGTCCCTCCTCAATGCCATTCAGGAGTTCATCGTCGTCAAGGACGGCGCCGGACGATGGCTGTTCTGCAACAAGACGGCCCTTGCCGCCTACGAAATGAGCAGCTTCGACTACGTCGGCATAACCGATGCCGAACTGCTCACCTTGCAACCGAAGTTTGCCGAGGGTTTCGCGCGCAACGTCGAGACAGACGAGTTGGCCTGGCGCAACCGCCGCGCAACGATCGTCGAAAAATCCTTCATGGGTCAGGATAACCGCATCAATACCTGGGAGGTCATCAAGACGCCCTCCTTCAATGCCGACGGCACGCGCTACCGGCTGCTGATCGTCAGCCGCAACATCACCGAACGCAAGCTTGCCGAGAAGGCCCTGCAAGCCAGCGAAGAACGCTTCAAGAACCTCGCCCACCTGGATGCCTTGACCGGTATATCCAACCGCAGGGGGATTCTCGACCTGATCGCCCATGCATTGGCTCAAACCACGACGCCTGCCAGCGCCCCACTGCCTTCGGCGCTCATCTACATGGACCTGGATCGCTTCAAGCTGATCAACGACCAGCGGGGTCACGAGCTCGGCGACGAGTTGCTGATCGCTTTCGCCCGGCGCACCCGCCTCTGCCTGCGCGAGGGCGATCTGTTCGGTCGCATCGGTGGCGACGAGTTCGTCGCGTTTCTACCGCACACCGATCAGGCACAGGCGCTTCAGGTTGCCACCCGCCTGTGCGAATCCCTGAGCCATCGGTGGAACGTGAAGGGCCAGGAAATCCACACCACCTCCTCGATAGGCATCGCGTTCTTCCCCGAAGCGGGCGAGGACGTGCACACGCTGCTGCGCCATGCGGATGAGGCGCTGTACCAGGCCAAGCGCGCGGGCAGATCGCAGATCAAGGTGTATTCGGCGCAGTGATCACGAAGGCGACAGAGGGGTCGGATACCCAAGCCGCACGCCTGTCATGATGTTATCAGTCTGAATTGGTTTCGGGCGCCTTACACAGGCGCCCGGCCACGAGGTTTTACCGCGAAATCATCCCGGCAGCCTGCTCGGTCGCTTCGGTCGTCCGCGTCGCCAGCTTGCGCACCTCGTCCGCGACCACGGCGAACCCGCGCCCGGCTTCGCCCGCGCGCGCTGCTTCGATGGCCGCGTTCAGCGCCAGCAGGTTGGTCTGATTGGCGATGCTCTGGATGGTGGACACGATCTGCGACAGCTGCGCGATATTGTCTTCCAGGGTGCGCTGGTGCTCCACCTCCGCTTCGCGCAACGCCTGCTGCTCGTGCAGCAGATTGACGTCCACCAGCGCGCCGACCACGCGCAGGGGTGCGCCCTGCGCATCCCGACGAGTCTGGCCGCGAGCACGGAACCAGCGATACTCGCCGGTTTTCATCTTCAGCCGGTACTCGATGTCGAACGGCGTCTTGCCCGAGCGATCGTTCAGGTGGCTGCCGAAAGCGGCCAGGCTGCGTTCCTTGTCATCGGGGTGCAGTCTGGAGGCCCAGCTGTCGAGTACATCGGGAAACTCTTCGACGGTTTCGAAGCCCAGCAGCCTGCGGAATTGCGTCGACCACCAGAAGGGATTCTTCGGGTTGACCGGATCCCCAGCGATCACCTCCATGTCCCAGAGGCCATCGGAAAGCATCTCCCGAGCCAGTTCGAACCGCGTGATGATCACTTCGTGCTCATGGTCCCGTTGCAGCTCATCGTGAATGTCGCGCAACGAGCCGGCGACCCGCACAGGCCGGCCCTGGGCATCGCGCAGGGTCTCGCCCTGGGCGTAGAACCAGCGGTAGCTGCCGTCTTTCATCGCCAGGCGATTCTTGACCTTGTATGGCGTGTGGCCTGACTTGTCGTTGAGGTGACGTGCGAAGGCATCCAGCGTCGCTTGTTTGTCCTGCGGATGCAGGCGATCTGCCCAACTGGCCAGCACGTTCGGGAAATCACGCTCGTCATTGAAACCCAGCAGGTTGCGCAACTGCTGCGACCACCAGAAGCGATTGTTGGGATTGACCGGGTCGCCGGCCACGACCTCCATGTCCCACAAGCCTTCGCTGGAGGCGCGGTTGACCAGGTCGAATCTGACCTCGTGGGCACGAGCCGCTTGTTCGGTTTCGCGCAACAGTTCGCGGGCGGTTTCGAGTTCCGCTTCGAGGGCGGCAATCCGTGTGTCGGCGTGGCTGCGGGATTGATTGACGGCCTCCAGCGCGCGATTGACCGCCGGGGCGGCGGCACACCCTCGCAGCTGAGGTTCGGTACCCTGAGTGAGGGCGGACAGCAATTGTTGCAAGGCGCGCCGATCGCGGCGCAAAGGAAACAGGACAGGCATGAATAGAGCTCTATACAGGTGGCGGGCCTGATCCATGGCACCTCGCCATCTGTATCGTCACAGAACTGGAAAACTGTATAGGTTTTTTGGATTCTTTGCCGTGAGTTCAGAAAGCAGTAAAAGCAGTCGCCCTTTGGCATGAGCATGCAAGCGGCAGTCAATGCGGTGATTGGCAAAAAAGTATCAGCACGGTGCAAGAACCGGGCTACCAGCGCCCCGGCCTTTCAGAGTATGTTGCCGAAACTTTGCGGATGCCCGCGGCGATGTTGCCCGGCTCCACGCTCGATCCATTCGAGCGATGCCCCACATAACAAGAGGAAGCTGGATGAACAGGCAACTGCCCGCAGTCGTGGTGTTTGGTGAAGCACTCACCGACCTGGTCCAACACGCACCCGGGCGCTGGCAGGGCTATCCGGGTGGCGCGCCGTGGAACGTGGCGCGGGCCATGAGTCGCCTTGGGGTCTCGACGGCGTTCGCCGGTTCGATCAGTACCGATTCGCTGGGGGATGAGCTGTTCAAGCAGTCCGAAGCCGCAGGCCTGGACATGCGTTTCCTGCAGCGTATCGACGTCGATCCGTTGGTGGCGATCGTGCCCTCCAGCCACCCTCCCCGTTATTTTTTCGCCGGCGAGGCCGATCTGCATTTCGACGTTCAGCTTCTGCCGGCGGGCTGGCTGGAAGCTGCGCAGCTCTGCCATTTCAGCTGCATCAGCCTGGCGCGCCAGCCACTGGGTGACAGGCTGGTGGAAGTCGCCCGGCAGGTGAGGCGACACGGCAAGCTGATCAGTTACGACCCCAACTGGCGCAACCTGATGGACAGCCGGTACCGTGAAGTGACCTTTCCGGCCATGGTGGAACTGGCGGACATCATCAAGCTGTCGGATGAAGACTTGCGTCAGATCTATCCCGGCCTGAGCGAAGAACAGGCCCTGCAGCAGCTGCGCGAGATGAACGCGAACGCTCAGGTACTGTTCACCCGTGGTGCCGAGGGCATGGTGTTGTTCACCTTGGGCAGCAAGGTCGAACAGGCAGCCATCGCCGTCGAGGTGGCCGACACCGTGGGTGCCGGCGACGCGAGCATGGCAGGCTGGCTGGCTTCGGGCCTGTTGGGCATCGAAGCCGCGCAGGCGCGCCTGGCCTTCTCTGCGGCATGTGCTTCGGTGTCGTGCGCCAATGCGGGCGCTTATGCACCCAATCGTGAAGAAGTCGAACAGCTTTTGGCGCGTTCAGGTGAATCGCGCTGAACCCTTCGCGGCCACGGACCGCTCCTACGGGAGGGCTGCAGATTACCGTAGGAGCGGTC
>NZ_JASCPM010000070.1:0-13156 GCF_029960215.1 Pseudomonas sp. PS01301
CCTCAGGCCACCTTCGCTGAAGACGGCTCGGATCGCACCCCACAAGGCACCTTCGCCGAGAACGGTTCCGATCGCACCCCTCAGGCCACCTTCGCTGAAGACGGTTCGGATCGCACCCCACAGGGCACCTTCGCCGAGAATGGCTCGCAGCGCCTGCTCGATCGTCAATACCAAGCCAACGCATGAGCCTGGTGTTCGAGGTCTCCGACAAAGCCCGGTTTCTCCAGACCGGGCTTTCCGATCCAGCCTGACCTGTCGTTGATGCAACCCCTCGCCCCGCCTTCCTGGTTCGACGCCCAGCCTGTCAATTTGCTAGAGTCCTTCGCTGCCCTTGCATAGAAGCACCGTCGATGTTGCCGCGCGCCGAACAGAAACAGCAGACCCGCCTTGCCCTCCTCGAAGCCACACGCCAATTGATGGCGGCCGGCCGAGGCTTCGGCAGTATCAGCCTGCGCGAAGTCGCCAAGGCTGCCGGTATCGTACCGACCGGCTTCTACCGCCATTTCGACGACATGGACCAGCTCGGTCTGGCCCTGGTCAACGAAGTCGACGCCACGTTCCGCGCCACCCTGCGCCTGGTTCGTCACCATGAAATCGTGGTCGGCGGGCTCACCGCAGCCTCGGTGCGCATCTTTCTCGATGGCGTAGCCGCCAACCGCCCGCAGTTCCTGTTCCTCGCCCGCGAGCAATACGGCGGTTCCCTGCCCGTGCGCCAGGCCATCGCCACCCTGCGCGCAGGCATCAGCGCGGACCTGGCGACCGACCTGGGCTCCATGCCCAAATGGCAGCACCTGGACAGTGCCTCGCTGCAGGTCATGGCCGACCTGGTGGTCAAGGCCGTGTTCGCCACGTTGCCGGAACTGATCGACCCACCGGCACCCGACCTGCCGGCTCACCTGACGCCCGAAGCGAAGATCAGCCAGCAACTGCGCTTCATCTTCATCGGCGCCAAGTACTGGAAGGGGCTCAGCCAATAGCCCTCGCGCCTTGCACTGGTGCGCGCAGATATCATCTGCACTGAAGTGGTGCGCAAAACCGCCCTCTTTTCTGGCAACAGCCAAGCGCTGGCGGTCATCCAAAGGTTGGCAAGACACTTGCTCTGCATTGGCCACTGCCTTCAGAAGGACGCCACCAATGCTGGTTATTCACCGCCGAATCGCACCTGCGGACCAATGGGCTGCCGAGTTGCACCTGAACTTCGAGGCCCGTAGCAAAAGTCGCCTGCGCTGTTTCAGTGCCGAAGGTGAAGATGTCGGACTGTTTCTCGAACGCGGCCAGCCTCCCTTGCACGACGGCGAATGCCTGCAGGCCGAAGACGGTCGAGTGGTGCGCGTGTGCGCCCGTCCCGAGGAACTGCTGCACGTCACCTGCGCAAGCGCCTTCGAACTGACCCGCGCGGCCTATCACCTGGGCAATCGCCACGTCGCCCTGCAAGTCGGTGACGGCTGGCTGCGCCTGCTCGACGACTACGTGCTCAAGGCCATGCTCGAACAGCTCGGCGCACAGGCACAGACCCTGCTCGCCCCTTTTCAACCCGAGCACGGTGCCTACGGCGGTGGTCACCATCATTCGCGACACGGCGAAGAAGGCTTCAACTACGCGCCCAAACTGCATCAGTTCGGCGTGCGCACGTGAACAGCGCCTGGGCCCTGCTGCGCCTGGCCAGCCCACAGTTGCCAATCGGTGGCTACAGCTATTCGCAGGGCCTGGAGATGGCCGTGGAAAACGGCACGGTCAACGATGCACAGAGCGCCCATCACTGGATCGCCGACCAACTGCTGCTCAACCTGGCGCGCTTCGAAGCGCCTCTGCTGCTCGCCCATTGCATGGCCGCAGCGCAGGACGACTGGGGGCAGCTGCTGGAACTGAGCGCCGAACACCGCGCGAGCCGGGAGACCCGCGAGCTGCAACTGGAGAGTCGGCAGATGGGCTATTCGCTCAAGCAACTCCTGCTCGGCCTTGCCGAACTGGATATCCCAGCCCGTCGCTACCTGGCTCAGATCGAAGAACCTCACTTGGCCCTGGGCTGGGCGCTGGCCGCACGGGCCTGGAACATCCCGGCGCAGGACGCGCTGGCCGCCTGGCTGTGGAGCTGGCTGGAGAACCAGCTGGCGGTGCTCATGAAGACCTTGCCCTTGGGCCAGCAGGCCGCCCAGCGCCTCACCACTCAACTGCTACCGACCCTGCAGCTGGCCCAGCGCAATGCCACCGAACTGGATCCTCAACACTACGGCAGTGCCGCCTTCGGCCTGTCCCTGGCGAGCATGGCCCACGAACGCCAGTACAGCCGCCTGTTCCGTTCCTAGGAGAATCACCATGAATACCCAACCCCTGCGTGTCGGTATCGGAGGCCCGGTAGGCTCCGGCAAGACTGCGCTGACCCTGGCCCTGTGCCTGGCCCTGCGCGAGCGCTACAACCTGGCGGTGGTCACCAACGACATCTATACCCGTGAAGACGCCGATTTTCTGGTACGCAACCAGGCGCTCGCCCCGGAGCGCATCATCGGCGTGGAAACCGGTGGTTGCCCGCACACCGCCATCCGCGAAGACGCTTCCATCAACCTGGAAGCGGTGGACCAGCTCAATCGGCGTTTTCCGGGCCTGGACCTGATCCTCGTGGAATCGGGTGGCGACAACCTGTCCGCCACGTTCAGCCCGGAGCTTTCGGACCTGACGATCTACGTGATCGATGTGTCCGCCGGCGACAAGCTGCCGCGCAAGGGCGGCCCCGGCATCTGCAAGTCCGACCTGCTGGTGATCAATAAGATCGACCTGGCACCGCTGGTGGGCGCATCACTGGAGATGATGGACGGCGACACCCGGCGCATGCGCGGCGAAAAGCCGTTCGTCTTCAGCAACCAGAAGACCGGCCAGGGCCTGGAGCAGATCATTGCCTTCATTGAGCGCCAGGGCTTGCTCGACGCCGCCTGAGCCGTTGCCACCCTTGCTTTCATTGCAGTGAACACGACGATAAGGAAAACACTCACATGACCTTCAAGACGCTCTTCACCTGTGCAGCCCTGCTGCTGACTCCAGCTGTGGCCTTCGCCCATCCGGGCCATGGCGACAACGGCCTGCTGGCCGGTATCGGCCACCCCCTGGGCGGCCTCGATCATTTGCTGGCCATGCTCGCCGTAGGCCTTTGGGCGGCGCAGCAACAAGGTGCAGCGCGCTGGGCGTTGCCGTGCACCTTCGTCGGCACCATGCTCATCGGTGGTCTGCTGGGCTTTGCCGGCCTGCAACTGCCCGCGCTGGAAAGCGGCATTGCCGCTTCGGTGCTGGCGCTGGGTCTGGCCGTGGCGCTGGCGGTGCGGCCACCGCTGGTCCTGGCCGTGGTCGCCACGGCGCTGTTCGCCCTGTTTCACGGCGTGGCCCACGGCCTGGAGCTGCCGGACATGTCCAGCCCCGTCGCCTATGCGGCCGGCTTCGTCGCCGCCACCGCTGCACTGCATGCGGCCGGCTATGCCGTCGTGCGGTTTCTGCCAAAGGCCGCGGCGCCGCTGGTGCGCGTGGCCGGTGCGCTGTCGGCATTGACCGGCGCCTGGTTGCTGGCCGGCTAATTGCGGCACGCCCCCCTGCCTGGGGGGCCTTGCTTTAGGAGCCGTGACCGACACCTGCTACCATGTCGCGCAAAACGCCTCCGATGATCCCGCCAATGCCTGACCCATCGCTGCACGCCGCCCTGGCGGCCACTCAAGCGCACTTTCGCGAAACCGTCCTGCCATTGTGGCAAGGCGCCGGCTTCAACACCCAACTGGGCCTGCCGTTCGAAGCGGTGAACGCCACTGGCCAGCCGTTGCCGGCGCAGCGCTATCGCGCCATGGCGTGCGCTCGTCAGCTGTATGTGTTTTCCAGTCTGATCGACCAGCCCGGTGCCCGCGAACACGCCGCCACCCTGTTCCGCTCACTGCAACGGCATTTCCACGATGCCGAGCACGGCGGCTGGTTCTACAGCATCGACGCGCAAGGTGCACCGCTGGATCGGCGCAAGGACCTGTACACCCACGCCTTCATCGTCTTCGCCTGTGCCCACTACTGGGAAAAGGTACGCGAGCCACTGGTGGAGTCGGTGCTCAACGCCGCCCTGGAAGTGATCGCCACCCGGTTTTCCACAGGTGACGGCCTCTATGAAGCCCTGCTCGGCGAAGACTGGAACGATCAGGGTGCAGGCCCTTTGCAGAACCCCTTGATGCATCTGGCAGAAGCCTTTCTGGCAACCCTGGCCGTGCGTGACGATAAGCCTACCCAGGCGGCGCTGCTGGCCCTGTGCGAAGCCATGCAGGCGCGTTTCGTGGAACCCGAACACGGCATCATGCTGGAGAAGCCGCGCGGTGCTGTGGATAACTGGTTCGAACCGGGCCATCAGTTCGAGTGGCTGTTTCTCGTGCAGACCTCACCGCTGCTGCGCGGCAGCGCCCTGCACCGCTCTCTGCAGCGCGCCTTCGCTTATGCACAACGCACTGGCGTGCAGGATGGGGTGGTGATGGCGATGCTCAAGCTCGACGGCGAGGTCCTCGACGCCACTCAACGCATCTGGGCGCAGGCGGAGTACCTGCGGGCCCTGACGCTGCAGCCCGATGCCGATGTCGGCGCGCAGTTGCAGGTGTTGCGCGAGCGCTTCCTGCACGGCGCCGGCTGGCACGAGTGCCGCGATGGCAAAGGGATGGTCAGCCGTACCGACATGCCATCGACCACCCCCTACCACCTGCTGACCTGCTACCAGGGGCTGCAGGCGTTCGTCTGATCCCCGGCCCGATCAGGCCTTGCCGGGACGCTCGACCGCAAAGCCGGCCCACGATTGCGTGACCGGCATGACTTCCAGGCTGTTGATGTTGATGTGGGGCGGCTGGGTCAGAATCCAGTAGATGGTTTCGGCAATGTCCTGCGGCTGGATCGGGTTGGCGCCTGCATAGGTCGCATCGTAGCGCGCCTGGTCACCGCCGAAGCGCACCAGCGAGAATTCGCTTTCGCACATGCCCGGTTCCAGGTTGGTAACACGCACGCCGGTACCTTGCAGGTCACAGCGCAGGTTCAACGAGAACTGCCCGACAAAGGCTTTGGTGCCCCCGTACACGTGGCTGCCGGGATAGGGGTAATTGCCGGCCACAGAGCCCAGGTTGACGATCGTTGCACCCTTGCCGTGGGCGATCAGGCGCGGCAGCAGCAGCCGCGTGGCGTAGATCAGGCCTTTGATGTTGGTATCGACCATGGTGTCCCAATCGTCCAGGTCGCACTTGGGCGCAGGATCTGCGCCCAATGCCAGACCTGCGTTGTTGACCAGCCCACTGATGCTGGCGAACTCCTCGGGCAACCCGGCAATCGCCGCCTCCATGGCCTTGCGGTCACGTACGTCGAGCACCAGCGGGAGCACGCGCGTCTTCGCCGACAGCTCTTCGCTCAACGCGGTCAGACGCTCTTCGCGGCGGCCGGTCAGAATCAACGACCAGCCGGCCTCGGCGAAACGCCGCGCGCAGGCTTCGCCGAATCCGGACGTGGCGCCAGTGATGAATACCGTGGAAGTCATGCGGTTCTCCTGAGGGTGTGGCTGCGGCGCATGGGCGCGTCAGGCTCAAGCCGGGGCCACCGAGAATGGGGCTTTGCAGAATGCCCGGCCAACAGGCCGTATGCAACTGATCAATAATCGACCATCTGCGCCAAACCCGCAGGGTTAAAGGCTCGCGGACAGTTACCAGCATGTTATCCACAAGCGGTTCCACAGAGACTGGGGGCAATTATCGTTGTCGGGACTGCCTTACTCCGAAGGCCGAACAGGCGCCGTTAGAACTTTTTGGCTTGACCAGCAAGGGCTATTGCGCATGCCTGCTTCGCCCAAGGTAGGCAGGGGAAATACGACCGAAGGCGCAACGCCAGTGAATACGCCCCTTTTCGAGGTATTTCCAAGGCTTGTTCACAGAGTTATCCACAGGATGTTGCACTGCTGTCACTCTGGTTGGCACGGTGGATAAAACAGTTGACAAAGCCGCCTATCGATCCCTATGAAACCCCTGTGCGTTTTTTGATCAGAAGCCTGCAAGCCTCGATTTCCGTGGGCTGCAGCGTGATACCACCAAGTTGTCCACAACCGGTTCCACAGCAATTGGGGACAAGCGCGGATTGTGGCATTCCGATGACCAACAGTGGTTTTATGTCGCAGGCGCGCGCTGCGCCGGATTTGTTTTCCACAATTGCGCAAACCCACGAAAAACGCCCCGGACGGGGCGTTCTGCGGCGCTGGAGCTCGGTATCAGTGGCCGCCCAGGTAGGCGTTGCGCACCTCGTCGTTGCTGAGCAGCTCACGGCCCGTTCCGGTCAGACGGATCTCGCCATTGACCATTACATAGGCACGGTCCGAAAGCCTGAGCGCGTGGTTGGCATTCTGCTCGACCAGGAAGATGGTCATCCCGCTCTGCGCCAGTTCGCGCAGGGTCGAGAAGATCTGCTTGACCACGATCGGGGCCAAACCCAACGACGGCTCGTCGAGCAACAACAGCTTGGGCCGACTCATCAATGCCCGGGCGATGGCAAGCATCTGCTGCTCACCACCGGACATGGTCATGGCGCGCTGGTTGCGCCGCTCCTTGAGCCTGGGAAACAGCTCGAACATGCGCTGCATGTCTTCGCTCGAGTGCTTGTCGCCGATGGGGATGGTACCCATCATCAGGTTCTCTTCCACCGACATGTCGGGAAAGACCCGGCGGCCTTCCGGCGACTGGGCGATGCCGTTGGAGGCAATGTAGTGGGACGACTTCTGGGTGATGTCGGTGCCACGGTAGATGATCTGCCCCGCACTGGCGCGCGGCTGACCGAAAATCGACATCAACAGCGTCGACTTGCCCGCACCGTTGGAACCGATCAGGCTCACCGTCTCGCCCTCGTCGATGTGCAGCGAGACCTTCTTCAGCGCCTGGATCGGACCGTAGTGAACGTCGATCTCCTTCAATTCGAGGATGGGCGTACTCATACCAGCTCCTCCTCTTCGGCGCCCAGATAGGCCGCGATGACTTTGGGGTCGCTGCGGATCTCTTCCGGTTTGCCCTTGGCGATCACGTTGCCGTGGTCCAGCACCACGATGTCGTCGGAAATGCTCATTACCATGCCCATGTCGTGCTCGATCAGCACCACCGTCATATCGTGTTCGTCACGCAGCAGGCGGATCATGCCGCTCAGTGCTTCGGTTTCCTGGGGGTTGAGGCCCGCCGCCGGTTCGTCCAGGCAGATCACCTGGGGCCGGGTGCACATCGCCCGGGCAATCTCCAGGCGTCGTTGCTGGCCATAGGAAAGCTCGCCGGCCAGGCGGTTGGCGCAGTTCACCAGGTCCACCACTTCCAGCCAGTAGAACGCGGTCTTGATGGCGTCCTCTTCGGCCTTGCGATAACCACGGGTGTTGAGGATGCCCGCCAGCATGTTGCGGTTGACCCACATGTGCTGGGCCACCAGCAGGTTTTCCAGCACCGACATTTCCTTGAACAGGCGAATGTTCTGGAAGGTACGGGCCAGGCCTGCGCGGTTCACCAGGTGGGTACCGCCGAACATCTTGTACCAGACACGGCTGGCGAAGCTGCGCGGTGAGACGAAGTCCGTAGCCTGGAACGGCTCGCCCAGCAGCTTGATGACGTTGGTCTTCTGGCCGCGGGCATTGAGCTCGATGCGCCCGCCAGTGGCTTTGTAGAACCCGGTCAGGCAGTTGAACACCGTGGTCTTGCCGGCACCGTTGGGGCCGATCAGGGCAAAGATCGAATTGCGCCTGACCTGCAGGCTGACATCGCTCAAGGCCTTGATGCCACCGAAATGCATCATCAGCTTTTCGACCGACAGAATGACTTCGTTACTCATGGCGTAGTCCCCTTGGCATCGATCAATGCACCTTTCACCGGCTTGATGCCGGTACGGCTGATACGGATCAAACCCCGTGGCCGCCAGATCATCATCAGCACCATCAATACACCAAACAGCAATACCCGGTACTCGGAGAAACTGCGCAGCAGCTCCGGCGCCACGGTCAGCACGAACGCGGCAATCACCACGCCAACGGTCGAGCCCATGCCGCCGAGCACCACGATGGCCAGGATCAGCGCCGACTCGAAGAAGGTGAACGAGGTGGGGTTGACGAAGCCCTGATAACTAGCGAAGAACACCCCGGCCAGACCTGCGGTGGAGGCACCGATGGTGAACGCCGAAAGCTTGACCAGCACGTGGTTCAGGCCCATCGAGCGGCAGGCGATCTCGTCTTCGCGCAGCGCTTCCCAGGCACGCCCTACCGGCATGCGCGTGAGCCGATGCTTGATGTACAGAACGGCCAGCACCACCAGGAACAGCACGGCGTAGATGAACACGAATTTCAGGTCGGGGTTGTATTCGAAACCGAAGTACTCATGGATCGGCACCCCGCCGTCACGGGCGCGACGGCCGAACTCCAGACCGAAGAAGGTGGGCGACGGCACCGGAACGCCGTTCGGCCCGCCGGTGAACGACAACCAGTTGTTGAGCACCAGGCGAATGATCTCGCCGAAGCCCAGGGTCACGATGGCCAGGTAATCGCCGTGCATGCGCAACACCGGGAACCCCAGAATGCACCCCGCCAGCGCCGCGGCGATCGCGGCCAGCGGCAGCGCCGACCAGAAGCCCAGCCCCAGGTACTGGTAGCCCAGCGCCAGGCCGTAGGCGCCAATGGCGTAGAACGCCACGTAACCCAGGTCGAGCAGACCGGCCAGGCCGACCACGATGTTCAGGCCCAGGCCGAGCAGTACATAGATCAGCCCGAGAATGACCACGGTGAGGATGTACTTGTTGGCGAAGATCGGGAACACGATGGCAATCACGATCAGCGCCGGAATGATGAAGCGCAGCCGCGACTTGTAGTCCGGCGGCAGCACGTGCACACCGGAGCCCGAGCTCTCGAAGCTCTGGGAGATGGCCAGCCCGCGAGGCGTCTGCAGGAACAGACTGAGCAGGAAGCGCCCGGCCATCACCGCCGCCACCAGCCACGCCACGCGTGCCGGTTGCAGGTTGAAGCTGTAGCCGTCGAGCACGATGCCGACGATGGGGCCGAACACGATCAGCGCCAGCAAGCCGGCAATGACCATGTCGACCAGGCTTTTCTTGATATCGACAGGTTTGGCAGTAGGTGCGGACATACTTATACCTTCGCCACGAGTGGGCGACCCAGCAGGCCTTGGGGACGGAAGATCAGGATCAGCACCAGCAGGCCGAAACTGAACACATCCTTGTAGTCGGAGTTGATCAAACCGGAGAACTGCGATTCGGCAACCCCCAGGATCAGGCCACCGAGCATCGCACCGGGCAACGAGCCGATGCCGCCCAGTACCGCTGCAGTGAACGCCTTGATGCCGATGATGAAGCCGGCATAGAAGTCGAACGTGCCGTAGTTCATGGTGATCAACACACCGGCCAGGGCCGCCATGGCAGCGCCAATGATGAACACGTAGGAGATCACCCGGTCGGTGTTGATGCCCAGGATGGAGGCCATCTTGCGGTCCTGCTGGGTCGCGCGGCACATGCGCCCCAGCTTGGTGAACTTGATGATGTAGGTCAGCACGCCCATACCCACGAAGGCGGCGATGAGGATGAAGATCTTGGTGTAGGTGATCTGTACGAAACCAGTACCCACTTCGAAGCGCCAGGCGCCTTCGAGCAGCGTCGGTACGCCTTGTTGACGAGCCCCTTGGCTGATCTGCGCGTAGTTCTGCAGGATCAGCGATATACCGATGGCGCTGATCAGCGGCGCCAGGCGGGTCGAGTTGCGCAGCGGCTTGTAGGCCACGCGCTCGATCACGAAACCGTACACACCGGTCACCACGATGGTGAACACCAGCGTACCGAGAATCAGGAACGGAAAGGATTCGAGGCCGAAGAACGACAGCACGGCCAGGCCGATGGCCGCCAGGTAGGCGCTGATCATGTACACGTCGCCGTGGGCGAAGTTGATCATGCCGATGATGCCGTAGACCATGGTGTAGCCAATGGCGATCAAGCCGTACACCGACCCGAGGGTCAGTCCGTTGATCATTTGTTGCAGGAAGATACCGTCCATCATGCACTCTCACGAACGTCTGGAACCGCGCACCGCGCAGGGTGCGGGCAGCCCTGAAGGCGCCCGCCACCCGTCAGGCGGTATGGAGGGAAACGGGGGCCACCGCAGGGGCGGCCCCGGCTGGCGTGCGCCAGCGCAAACGTCCTACTTCTGCTGCTCCAGCTGCTTGTACTTGCCTTCGGCGTTCCACTGGTAGACCACGTAGTCGGACACTTTCAGGTCGCCCTTGGTGTCCCAGGCCTTCTCGCCCATGACGGTCTTGACCGGGTTGGCCTTGAGCCACTTGGCAGCGTCCTCGCCCTTGTTCGACTTGGCGCCGTTGAAGCCTGCGGCCAGCGTCTGCAGCGAGGCGTAGGCGTACAGGGTGTAGCCTTCAGGCTCGTAGCCGGACTTGCGGAACTCGTCGACTACGGCCTTGCTGTCGGGCAGCGCGCGCGGATCGGCGCCGAAGGTCATGTACACACCGTCGACGTATTGCGCGCCGCCGGCGGTGGTGACCAGTTCGTCGGTGACGATGCCGTCATCGGACATGAACCTGACGTCCTTGAGGCCTTGCTCGCGCATCTGCCGAACCAGAGGACCGGCTTCGGGATGCAGGCCGCCGAAATACACCACGTCGGCGCCGGTGGAGCGGATCTTGGTGACCAGGGCGCTGAAATCCTTCTCGCCGCGGGTCAGGCCCTCTTCCAGCACGGGTTTGACACCCCGTGCGGTCAACTGCTTGGCCGTCGCATCGGCCAGGCCTTTACCGTAGGTGTCCTTGTCGTTGATGACCGCGACTTTCTTGCCCTTGAGCACGTCGACGATGTAGTTTCCGGCGACGACGCCCTGCTGGTCGTCACGACCGCACATGCGCAGGATGGTGTCCAGGCCGCGCTCGGTCACCTGCGGGTTGGTCGAACCAGGCGTGATCATGACGATACCGCCATCGGCGTAGATTTCCGACGCCGGAATGGTGGAAGACGAACAGAAGTGACCGACAACGCCGATCACACCATCCTGCTCCAGCTTGTTGGCCACAGCCACCGCCTGCTTGGGCTCGCAGGCATCATCGCCGGCCACCAGCACGATCTTCTCCCCGTTCACGCCACCGGCCTTGTTGATGGCGTCCGCTGCCGCTTGTGCACCCTTCATGTACTGCTCGCCGAACGATGCGTTGGCACCGGTCATTGGCCCTGCTACACCGATCTTGACGTCGGCTTGAACAATCGACGAAGCGCCCAGCGCAGTTGCCACTGCGAGAGCCAGAAAACCTTTCCTGTAGAACGTCTGCGACATGAGTGGTGCTCCTGAATTTTTTTGGTTGGCACTACAACTTCAGCGCCAACCTCCGAGCAAGCGCCGTGCCAGCGCATTTACCCGCAATGAACAGTTTTTGCTTTCCCAGGGATCGCGCAGCGCCGGGACCATTTTCTACAGGTCGTGCAACCCTCTGGCACGGGCTCGGTGACACCCATAAACAGCAGCGGTACAACCCGAGCGTGCCATCATTGCAACCAGCCGTTGTGCGCGTGGGCAACCATGCTGTAACAGCCGACGTAACCGAAGTGCACACTGTCGGTGCATTACTGCTACACCGCGCACCACAGGGTGCTCCTGCCATCTCCGGACCAGGCGACGTTGTACCTGCCCCAGGAGCCATTCGACAGGCACTGGCAGCAGGCCGCGCCGGACATCGCACGGTCGCATCCACCCCTGTCCCAAAAAGCTGGCAGAATGTGCTCTTACTGTGCGCCACCGCTGTTCCAAATGAGGCACGCGGTTCTGGAGACCCTGATGAGCGAGAGCGTATTCGCCGATCGCATCGTGCAAAACCTGCTCGACACCGATCTGTACAAGTTGAGCATGATGCAGGCTGTGCTCCACAACTATCCCAACGTCGATGTCGAGTGGGAGTTTCGTTGTCGCAACGGGGAAGACCTGCGGCCCTACCTGAATGACATTCGCGAACAGCTCGAACAGCTGTCCGAATTGAGCCTGGGCCCGGATCAGTTGAGCTTTCTGGAAGGCATCAATTTCATGAAGCCGGACTTTCTGCGCTTCCTGGGCCTGTTCCGCTTCAATCTGCGCTACCTGAGCATCGGCATCGAGAACGATCAGCTGTTCATCCGCCTGCGCGGGCCGTGGCTGCATGTGATCCTGTTCGAAGTGCCGTTGCTGGCAACGGTGAGCGAGGTGCGCAACCGCATTCGCTATCCCGATGTGCTGCTCAGCCAGCCGCGGGAAAAGCTCTACCGCAAGTTCGAATGGCTGCAGGCCAATGCCAGCAGCGAAGAATTGGCGGAGTTGCAGGTGGCCGACTTCGGCACCCGTCGGCGTTTCTCCTACAAGGTGCAGGAGGAAGTGGTCACGGTGCTCAAGCACGAGTTTCCGGGGCGTTTCGTCGGCACCAGCAACATGCACCTGGCCCGCCAGCTAGACCTCAAGCCGCTGGGGACCATGGCCCATGAGTGGATCATGGCCCATCAGCAGCTGGGGCCGCGGCTGATCGACAGTCAGATCGCCGCACTCGATTGCTGGGTCCGTGAATACCGCGGTCTGTTGGGCATCGCCCTCACCGACTGCATCACCATGGACGCGTTTCTCGGGGATTTCGACCTGTACTTCGCCAAGCTCTTCGATGGCCTGCGCCATGATTCGGGCGACCCGGTGGTGTGGGCGGAAAAAGCCATTGCCCACTACCGCAAGCTGGGCATCGACCCGATGACCAAGACCCTGGTGTTTTCCGATGGGCTGAACCTGCCCAAGTCGCTGGAGATATTTCGCGCCCTGCGCGGGCGCATCAATGTGAGCTTCGGCATTGGCACCAATCTGACCTGTGACATCCCGGGCGTGGAGCCGATGAACATCGTGCTGAAGATGACCGACTGCAACGGCCAGCCAGTGGCGAAGATTTCCGACGAAGCCGCCAAGACCCAATGCCGCGACCCCAATTTCGTCGCCTACCTGCGCCACGTGTTCAAGGTGCCCGACGCACCAGGAACCACCCCCCTGTAGCAGCGGCGCGAGCCGCGTCAAGGACGACGCGGTAGATCACGCTGATTCAGATACCGTCGACGCGGCTCGCGCCGCTGCTACAGGGATTGCGGAGGCGTCAGGCATTGG
>NZ_JASCPM010000071.1:0-12237 GCF_029960215.1 Pseudomonas sp. PS01301
GTGAAGAGTGACGGTGGTGGTATCAGGGACAAAGCCTTCGCGGGCAGAGACCCGCTCCCACAGGTCTGCACATTCTGAAACCTTGTGGGAGCGGGTCTCTGCCCGCGAATGGGCATCACACAGCCCCAGCCCGATTACTGAACCAGCCCGAATTCCTTGGCCAGGGTCTTGTACTCGGCCACCTGTTTCTTCACGTAGGTATCCAGCTCCGGCCCGGTCATGGCAAACGGGAACAGCTCGCGCTGGTCACGCAGCTTGGCGAACTCTTCGGACGCCAGCAGCTTGTCGAACGCCGCTTTCCACCAGTCGTATTCCGCGTCGGTCACTTTCGGCCCGAGGTAGAAGCCGCGCACCACCGGCCAGACAATGTCGTAGCCCTGTTCCTTGGCGGTCGGGATGTCCTTCATTTCCGGCTCGTCCAGACGCTTGTCGGAGAACACCGCGAGCAGCCGCATGTCGCCGCTGAGGATGTGCGGCATGGAGTCGGAGATGTCGGTGCTGCCCACCTGGATGTGGCCGCCGAGCAGGGCCGTGGCGATTTCGCCGCCACCTTCCAGGGCCACATAGCGCAGGTCGCGTGGGTTGATCCCGGCGGCCTTGGCGATCAGCGCGGTCTGCATCCAGTCCTGGCTGCCGACGGTGCCGCCGGAGCCGATCACCACCTTGCTCGGATCGGCCTTGAGCGCCTTGACCAGGTCATCCAGGGTCTTGTACGGCGAGTCGTTCTTGACTGCGATGGCGCCATAGCTGGTACCGACCGCCGCCAGCCAGCGCACGGCGCTTTCGTCGAAACGACCGAACTTGCCTTGAGCCAGGTTCAGCAGCGAGCCGCTGGACCAGGCCACCAGGGTTCCCGCATCGGCCGGACGCTGGGCCACCACGGCGTTGTAGGCCACGGCACCGACGCCGCCAGGCATGTAGGTCACACGCATGGGCTTGGACAGCAGTTTCTCGTTGACCAGCGCGCTTTGGGCGAGTTTGCAGGTCAAATCGAAGCCACCGCCAGGCGAGGCTGGGGCAATGCATTCAGGACGTTTGGGTTCTTCTTGGGCGAGCAGTGGGGCACTGATGAACAGGCAACTGACGGCCAGGGCAAGCGGACGCATGGCGCGGATCATGGGTGTTTCTCCATTGTTGTTCTTGTTATCGAAAACGTACGGTGACGTTTGCGTGGCAGGTCTCTGGGTACCCGCCTTGCTGAAACCATATGTTGCGAACCTTTCACCAAGCTTTCAGTGGCTGCCAATCTGCCAAGACTGCTTCACAGCGCGGCGCGGGCCTGTAAACTCGGGCCCATAAAGCGCTTGATGAGCCGTTCGCGCAAAGTTTCGGTGGCAGCCAGCACCGGACTGCGGCGGCATCATCTCGACCTGAAAAAGATTGGCCGTGAGGAATACCGATGCGTGTCCTGCTTGTAGAAGATCACCTGCAGTTGGCCGAAAGTGTCGCCCAGGCGCTCAAGGCCACCGGCCTGACCGTCGATGTGCTGCACGACGGCGTGGCTGCGGACCTGGCCCTGGCCAGCGAGGAATACGCTGCCGCCATATTGGATGTCGGCCTGCCCAGGCTCGATGGTTTCGAGGTGCTGGCGCGCCTGCGGGCGCGGGGCAAGAACCTGCCGGTATTGATGCTCACCGCGCGCAGCGACGTCAAGGATCGCGTCCATGGTCTGAACCTGGGCGCCGACGACTACCTGGCCAAGCCTTTCGAGCTCACCGAACTCGAAGCCCGGGTCAAGGCGCTGCTGCGGCGCACCGTGCTTGGAGGAGAGCGGCAGCAGCGCTGCGGTCCGCTGGCCTACGACCTGGACACGCGCCGCTTCACCCTGGGCAAGGAGTTGCTGACCCTCACCTCCCGCGAGCAGGCGGTGCTCGAAGCGCTGATCGCCCGGCCAGGGCGGGTGATGAGCAAGGAGCAGTTGGCGGCCCAGGTGTTCGGGCTGGACGAAGAAGCCAGTGCCGATGCCATCGAGATCTACGTGCATCGCCTGCGCAAGAAGCTCGACAAGCAGCCGATCGCCATCGTCACCTTCCGGGGTCTGGGCTACCTGTTGGAAAGCCGCGATGCGTGAGGTCAGCAGCCTGCGTTGGCGGTTGCTGTGGAACCTTGCGATGCTGCTGGTCTTCCTCATGCTGGCCAGCGGCCTGAGTGCCTATTGGAATGGTCGGGAGGCGGCCGATACGGCCTATGATCGAACCCTGCTGGCGTCGGCGCGTACCATCGCCGCCGGGCTGTCCCAGCGCGATGGCACACTCAGCGCGGACGTGCCCTACGTGGCGCTGGATACCTTCGCCTACGACAGCGCCGGGCGTATCTATTACCAGGTCAACGACATCGACCACAAACTGATCTCCGGCTACGAAAACCTGCCGGCGCCGCCCAAGGGCACGCCGCGCACGGACGATTATCCAGCCCTGGCCACCTTCTACAGCGGTCGCTACCTGGGCCAGGACGTGCGCGTGGTCAGCCTGCTCAAGGCCGTCAGCGAGCCGAACATGATCGGCATGGCCGAGATTCGCGTGGCCGAGACCGAAGAGGCGCGCGTCTCCATGGCTCGCAGCCTGATGGCCGACACCCTGTTGCGTCTGGGCATGCTGGGCATCGGCGCGTTGCTGCTGGTGTGGATCACGGTCAGCGCAGCGTTGCGGCCATTGGAGCGCCTGCGCGACGAAGTCGAGGACCGTCAGCCCGATGACCTGCGGCCCTTGCCATTGGTGGAAGTGCAGCGCGAGCTGTGGCCGCTGGTGCAGGCGCTCAACCATTTCACCGAACGCCTGCGCGTTCAGTTCGAGCGGCAAGCGCAGTTCATCGCCGATGCCGCCCATGAGTTGCGTACGCCGCTGGCCGCGCTCAAGGCACGCGTCGAGCTAGGCTTGCGTGCCGAGCAGCCGGAGGTCTGGCGGACCACGTTGCAGGAAGCGGTGCAGGGCACCGACAAGCTGACCCACCTGGCCAACCAGTTGCTGTCCCTGGCCAGGGTCGAGAACGGCGCCCGGGCCATTGCCGAAGGCGGCGCCCAGCGTCTGGACCTGAGCCAGCTGGCGCGCGAACTGGGCATGGCCATGGCGCCTTTGGCCCATGGCCGGGGGGTAGCCTTGGCACTGGAGGCCGACCAGCCGATCTGGCTGCGCGGCGAGCCGACGTTGCTCAACGAATTGCTCAGCAACCTGGTGGACAACGCCCTGGCCCATACCCCGGCTGGCGGCAACGTCATCCTGCGTGTGCTGGCCCCCGGCATCCTCGAAGTGGAGGACGACGGGCCGGGTATTCCGGCAGATGAACGCGATCGCGTGTTCGAGCGTTTCTATCGGCGCAACCCGCACAGCGCCGGTACCGGGCTGGGCCTGGCGATCGTCGGCGAGATCTGTCGCGCCCACATGGCGCGGATCAGCCTGCACGATGGCACCCGAGGCGGTTTGAAAGTGCGTGTCGACTTTCCGCTCTAGCTGAGCAGCGTCTGCGCGTGCATCAAGTCACTGGCCAGCAGCACCGGGCTCTGCTTGATCTCCAGGCGTTGATACGCCGGGTGTTCGACCAGGGTCGGTAGGCCGGTGTTATGCGGCAGGCGCAGCAGGGTGGCGATCATCACCAGGTCGCCGTAATTGGTTTCGGTGTTGTCCCGGTTCAGATCGAGAAACTGGCCGGGCACCTTCGCCAGCATCGCCGGAAAATCCCATTTGCGCAGGATACGGTCGCCAATCCGAGGGTGAATGTGCTCGATCACATGGCTGAGGCAAACCGGGTCAGCGAGCAGTTCGTTGCGCTCCTGAGCGTAGGTCAGAATCGGCAGTACGCCGATCTGGTGCACCAGGCCGGCCAGGGCGGCGCGGTCGGGCTTGAGCGAAGTGAAACGCCGCGCCAGTTCGGTGCACATGCCCGCAACCTCCAGGCTGGTTCGCCAGGCCTCGCGCATGCGACTCTGCACGGCAGGGGCGCGGGCATGGAAAATCTGCTCGATCACCAGACCGATGGCCAGGTTGCTGCTGTAGTTGACACCCAGGCGATTGATCGCCGTGCGCACGTCGGTCACTTCGAAGCTGGCCCGCAGCAGCGGGCTGTTGACCACCTTGAGCAGACGCGCCGAGAGCGCCGCGTCCTGGCCGATGACCTGGCTGAGGCGATTGACGCTGACGTTGTCGTCCTCCGCCGCTTCGCGGATTTTGATGGCCACTTCCGGCATGGTCGGCAAAACCAGGTCGTCTCGCTCGATGGCGGCCAGCAAGTCGCGTTGTACTGTATCTGCCAGCTGGTTCATTCGGCGCCTCGGCATCGCGGTGGTAGAGTGCGCAGGCCCTGTGCAGGGCGCTGCTAGCGCTGGGCAGGACGCTGCTAGCGCTGGATTTCTCGGTCTCGATCAAGTGTATAGGGCAAGGTGAGAAGTTCCAGCGCCGGACCTTCAAGGCTGCCCAGATGGATGCGACCATCTTCGACGGCGTTGTCTTGGAGTACTGCCAAGGCCTCATAGCCATCGGCCGTCGGTGCGGCCAGGGCGATCTCGCCGATGGCGCTGCCGTGCACCGGCGAGAACAACCCGGTACCTGGCTCCGGTCGTGTCGAGCCGGCCAGTCGAACGTGGTAAAGGCGGCGCTTGAGCTTGCCCAGGTACTGCATGCGCGCGACGATTTCCTGGCCGGTGTAGCAACCCTTCTTGAAGCTCACGCCGCCCACGGCCTGCAGGTTGAGCATCTGCGGGATGAACAGCTCGCGGGTCGGTTCCACTACTTGACCGATACCGGCGCGGATCTGCCCCAGCAGCCACTCGTCGAGCGAGCCCTGAGCCAATTGTTCACCCAGCCGCGCGGCCAGATTTTCCGCTTGCTCGGCAGGCGCCCACAGCTCGGCTCGGGCGGGGGATACCCGTACCGCGATCAGCGCGCCATGGCGCACCACCGCGTCGGTTTCCAGGGGCAGTTGCAGGTCCAGAGCAGTCAGCGCGCCATCGCCATGCTGTACGCCGAAACGCACCCAGGCATCACTTTCGTCTGTCAATTTGGACTTGGAGAACACGGCGTACTTTTTCAGGTCGGCCAACTGCGCTTCGACCAGGCCGCGGGCCATGGCCAGCACGCAGCCATCGCCTTGCAACAGGATGCGGAAGCTGGACTGCATGCGGCCTTTCTGGGTGCAGCGCGCACCGAGGCTGGCAGTGTGCTCGTCCAGGTAGTTGAGATTGCAGGTCAGCTGGCCCTGCAGAAACTTGCTGGCGTCCGAGCCGCGAACGGCCAGGACGCCCTCGTGGGCCAGGGTGCAGAACATAGCGGTATCGGACATGGGTCATCGCTGAGTTGAAAAGAATGGACATCATCATAGAGCCCCGCACCGGGGGAATGCTATCCCCGCCGCCCTGACACCCCACCGGCGCCTCTGTATACTGCGCGCCTACTCAAGGAGCCCCCCATGGTCGAAAACGTTGAACTCAACCGGCTTTACTGGCACAGCCGCCGCGGCATGCTGGAGCTGGACGTGTTGCTGGTGCCTTTCGTCAAGGAAGTCTATCCCCACTTGAATCAGGTGGATCGTGACCTCTATGTGCGCCTGCTCGAATGTGAAGATCAGGACATGTTCGGCTGGTTCATGGAGCGCAACGAATCGCAGGACCCCGAGTTGCAGCGCATGGTCCGGATGATTCTGGACCGTGTCCAGCCCAAGTAACCGCTTCGAATGCCACTGGCAGCCTTCACGACGGCTGCTGGCGCTCTACGCACTGGCGCAGGCCGCCGCCTGGCTGGCGAACGGCTTGATGGAGGCGCCGGTGCTCGTGCACCTTGCGGCCGGGGTGCTGTGCATTGCGCATGGGCTTTATGTGCTGCCGCGAGAGGTGTTACTCGCCCATCCCCAGGCCGTCACCGGTTTGCGTCGCGATCGCAGTGGCTGGTCGGTGTGGACCGAGGCCGATGGCTGGCAGGCGGTGCAACTGCGTCCGGACAGCATGGCGCTGCCGCAGGTGGTCATTCTGCGCTTTCGCCTGGCCGGCCAGCGTCGCGTGCGCAGCGCCTGTGTGCTGCCCGACGGCCTGGACGCAGACACCCACCGGCGCCTGCGCCTGCGCCTCAAATTCAGCCGACGAAGGTGGGCGGCTGCAGGATAGTGTCCTGTGCCTGCGGCAGCAGGTCCGGATAGTCCAGCGTGTAATGCAGGCCGCGGCTTTCCTTGCGCTGCATGGCCGACGCGATCATCAGCTCGGCCACCTGTGCCAGATTGCGCAGTTCGATCAGGTCGCGGCTGACCTTGTAGTTGCTGTAGAACTCGTCGATCTCGTCGAGTAGCAGGCGCACTCGATGCTGCGCGCGCTGCAAGCGCTTGGTGGTGCGCACGATGCCCACGTAGTCCCACATGAAGCGACGCAACTCGTCCCAGTTGTGGGCGATGATCACGTCTTCGTCCGAATCGGTCACCTGGCTCGCGTCCCACTGCGGCAACGGCCCGGGCGCTTGGGTCTGGTCCAGTTGCGCGACGATGTGCTCGGCAGCCGAACGCGCATAGACGATGCACTCGAGCAACGAGTTGCTGGCCATGCGATTGGCGCCGTGCAGGCCGGTGGAGCTGGTCTCGCCAATGGCGTACAGGCGGGGGACGTCGGTGCAGCCATGCTCATCGACCAGCACGCCGCCGCAGGTGTAGTGCGCTGCGGGCACCACGGGAATGCGCTGGCAGGTGATGTCGATGCCGAATTCCAGGCAACGCTGGTGCACCGTCGGGAAGTGGCTGCGCACGAAGTCCGCCGGCTTGTGGCTGATGTCCAGGTACACGCACTCGGCGCCCGTGCGCTTCATCTCGTGGTCGATCGCGCGCGCGACGATATCGCGTGGTGCCAGCTCTGCGCGCGGATCGAAGCGCGGCATGAAGCGTTCGCCATTGGCCAGCGTGAGCAGGGCGCCTTCACCGCGCAGCGCCTCGGTGATCAGGAAACTCTTGGCCTGGGGGTGGTAAAGGCAGGTGGGGTGGAACTGGTTGAATTCCAGATTGGCCACGCGACAGCCTGCGCGCCAGGCCATGGCAATGCCATCGCCGCAGGCGCCGTCGGGGTTGCTGGTATAGAGGTAGACCTTGGCAGCGCCGCCGGTGGCCAGGACGGTGAAGCGCGCTCCATGGGTGTCCACTTCACCGCTGCGGTGATCCAGCACGTAGGCGCCCAGGCAGCGATCCTCCGTGCGGCCCAGGCGCCGTTCGGTGATCAGGTCGACCGCGGCGCACTGTTCCAGCAACTCGATATTCGGACGCAGACGCGCCTGGGCCAGCAGGGTGTCGAACAGGGCCGCACCGGTGGCATCGGCTGCATGAATGATGCGACGCTGGCTATGACCACCTTCACGGGTCAGGTGGAAGGGAAAGCCGGTATGTTCCGGATCCGAATCATCCTCGCGGGTGAACGGCACGCCCATCTCGACCAGCCACTGAATCGCCGCGCGGCTGTGCTGCACCGTGAAGCGCACCGCTTCTTCATTGCACAGGCCGGCGCCGGCGTCGAGGGTGTCCTGCACGTGAGCTTCCACGCTGTCGGAGTCTGCAAGCACGGCGGCGACCCCGCCTTGGGCCCACGGTGTGGAGCCGTCGCCGAGCCCGCCCTTGCTGATGACCGCGATGCGCAGCGTGGCGGGCAACGCCAGCGCAAGGCTCAAGCCCGCGGCTCCGCTACCGATTACCAGAACATCGTGTTGCCGTTGCTTACCCATTCGAAGGTCATCCGCATGCCGAAAGTAATGTCGCGTGAGTCACCATCCACCGCGCCGTTCGCGCCCGTTGTGCACATCCCGCTGGTATATCCAAGGGGGTAGCGGCACAATAGCGGCACCTTCGACACACGAGGGAATCGTTTCCCACCGGTATGGCGCGGCATTTATAGCAGCCACATCGAGGCTTGCGCTATGGCGGCAGGCACTTTGGGCAGGTAGTCGGTGCTGAACCACTTCAGTGCCAGGAATTCATGGCCTTTGTGTGTAGGGCTTCACCTTCGTATTTGTGGGAACTTTCCTAGAACCCCTGCAATCAATAGAAGGTTGCCCGTAAGAAGGAAACAATGCCGAACAACGAGCGCACCGGCTAGGTCCGGGTGCTGTCATCGGTGAAAAGATTATCGGCGCAGCTCGGCACGTTCGAGCTGCGCTTTCCGTGCAGGCTTGATCCGGGCCTGCGGGAAACTTGCCTGGAGGGGAGAACTTTTGCGAATAGCCCGAGTCTATGGTTGCAAGCCTGAACGATGGCCTGAGCAGCGCTCCTTCCGGACCCATGAGGAGTGTTCATGCTAACCCAGGAAGAGGATCAGCAGCTGGTCGAGCGTGTACAACGCGGTGATCGGCGAGCTTTCGATCTGTTGGTGCTGAAATACCAGCACAAGATTCTCGGGTTGATCGTGCGATTCGTGCACGACACCCATGAAGCCCAGGACGTGGCGCAGGAGGCTTTCATCAAGGCCTACCGCGCATTGGGCAATTTTCGCGGAGACAGCGCGTTCTATACGTGGCTGTATCGCATCGCCATCAATACGGCGAAAAACTATCTGGTGTCCCGCGGACGCAGGCCACCGGACAGCGACGTAAGTTCTGAAGATGCGGAGTTCTATGACGGCGATCATGGCCTCAAGGACCTCGAATCTCCAGAACGTTCATTGCTGCGCGATGAGATCGAAGGCACCGTCCATCGAACCATCCAGCAGCTGCCTGAAGACCTGCGCACGGCACTGACGCTGCGCGAGTTCGATGGTCTGAGTTACGAAGACATTGCCAGTGTCATGCAGTGTCCGGTGGGGACCGTGCGGTCGCGGATTTTCCGTGCCCGGGAAGCCATCGACAAAGCCCTGCAGCCGTTGTTGCAGGAATCCTGAGACAGCGGCGATAGCCAAGAGAGGAACGCCATGAGTCGTGAAGCCCTGCAGGAATCGCTGTCCGCAGTGATGGATAACGAAGCGGACGAATTGGAACTGCGTCGGGTACTGACCGCGTTGGACGATGTCGAGGTCCGTGCTACCTGGGCGCGTTACCAGCTCGTTCGTGCCGTCATGCACAAGGATCTTCTGGATCCGCGTCTGGATCTGTCGGCGGCGGTGTCGGTAGCCATTGCCGAAGACATCGCCCCAGCCCCGGCTGCTCGCGGCCCGTGGCGCAGCCTCGGTCGTTTGGCCGTTGCAGCATCGGTGACCGTTGCCGTGCTGGCCGGTGTTCGCCTGTACAACCAGGACGACATCACCGGGTCCGAGCTCGCTCAGCAGCAGCCAGCCCAGCAAGCCCCGTCGACCCCGATGGTGCAAGGTCCAGCCGTGCTGGCCGGTTACACACCGGACAGCTCCGATGCGCCAGGCCCGATGGCCAGCGGTGTGCTCAAAGGCGAAGAAGGTCTGAACGACCAGCGTCTGCCAGGTTACCTGCGTCAGCATTCGCAAGAAGCCGCTGCCAAAGGTTCTGACAGTGCACTGCCATCTGCCCGCTCCGCGAGCATGGAAAACCGTTAATCCCGATCATGCGTGCGGTCCTGTTTCTGCCAATTCTACTTGGCCTGGCCGCACCGGCCATTGCCGCACCCGATGCGGCTCAATGGCTGGACGCAATGGCGCAAGCCGAGCGTACGCAGGATTTCCAGGGGACGTTCGTCTACGAACGCGACGGTGACTTTTCTACCTACCAGATATGGCACCGCGCCGGTAACGGCGCGGTGCATGACCGTGTGCTCAAGCTCGACGGCGTCGCCTCCGAGCGCGTGCAGACCGACGGGCGGCTGACCTGCATGACAGGCAGTCCAGCGGCCGGGGTTGGCAAGGCGTCCGGCAGCGCTGTCGCGACCCTCGATCCGCTCAAGCTGATGTCGTGGTACCAACTGCGTGTGGCCGGTGCTTCGCGAGTCGCCGGGCGCGACGCTGTGGTCGTGACCATGGTGCCGCGTGATCGTGACCGCTACGCCTTCGAAATGCACCTGGATGCGCACACGGGGCTGTTGCTCAAATCCCTGTTGATCGACGCCAAAGGCCGCCTGCTCGAACGTCTGCAGTACACCCAGCTTCAGCCAGGAGCGCCTGCGCCTGCCGACTTGAAGGCGACGCCAAATTGTAAGCCTGTGTTGCATGCGAGCAGCGGTTCAGCCCCCGGCAATGCCCTCGCATGGCAGGCCAATTGGGTACCTGCCGGCTTCGAATTGGCGCAGACCGCTCAGCGCAAATCTTCGGCCAGCAATGCTGATGTGACCAGCCTGCTGTACGCCGATGGCCTTGCGCATTTCTCTGTGTTTCTCGAACCGCTCAATGGCGCCTCTGCGCGTGATACCCGTGTGCAGCTGGGTCCCACGGCAGCCGTGTCGCGTCGCCTGAAGTCTTCGGATGGCGAAATGATGATCACCGTGGTGGGTGAAATTCCCTTGGGTACAGCGGAGCGAATTGCCCTGTCGATACAGCGGCAAGACATTCATGCCGTACGCTGAATGGTACGTGCCCCATGGCGCGGTCATGGCCCTCGCTAACGCTTCATGCTTGGATAATCATCGAGCGTTAACGTGAAACCTGTTTCATCCGGGTTGCAAACCGCCGGATTTTTTCTTATAGGTCAGTGCTTCGGGGGCGAGCTTTTTTAGTCGTTACAGGTTCGCTGCCGTGCGCCGCAGTCAAGCATGGATTCCGCTCTGCGCTGAATTTGCCTTCAGCGGCTGCACAACCCTATTGCTCAACCACGCTCGTTACGAACGGGAGCCGTATGTCGATACCACGTTTCAAACCCTTTCTTTCACTGTTCGCGGCAGTGCTGATGCTGGGCCAGATCGCCAGCGTCCAGGCTGAAGCGCTGCCTGATTTCACGACTCTGGTCGAGCAGGCGTCGCCCGCGGTGGTGAACATCAGTACCACGCAGAAACTGCCGGACCGCGGTGTGGCTGCCAGCCAGATGCCGGACCTGGAAGGTCTGCCGCCGATGTTCCGCGAGTTCTTCGAGCGCAACATGCCGCGCGGTGGCCCACGGTCCCCGCAGCGCGGGGATCGCCAGCGCGAGGCGCAGTCGCTGGGCTCGGGGTTCATCGTTTCGGCTGACGGCTATGTGCTGACCAACAACCACGTGATCGCCGATGCCGACGAAATCATCGTGCGTCTGTCCGACCGCAGCGAACTCAAGGCCAAGCTGGTCGGCACCGATCCACGGACCGACGTGGCGTTGCTGAAAATCGATGGCAAGAACCTGCCCACGGTGAAGCTGGGTGATTCCGCCAAGCTTAAAGTGGGCGAATGGGTGCTGGCCATCGGCTCGCCGTTCGGCTTCGACCATTCGGTGACCAAGGGTATCGTCAGCGCCAAGGGGCGTACCTTGCCCAATGACGCCTACGTGCCGTTCATCCAGACCGACGTGGCCATCAACCCAGGCAACTCGGGTGGTCCGCTGTTCAACATGAATGGTGAAGTGGTGGGTATCAACTCGCAGATCTTCACCCGCTCCGGTGGCTTCATGGGCCTGTCCTTCGCCATTCCGATCGACGTGGCCCTGGATGTGTCGGATCAGCTCAAGAAAGACGGCAAGGTTAGCCGCGGCTGGTTGGGTGTGGTCATTCAGGAGGTCAACAAGGACCTGGCCGAGTCGTTCGGTCTGGATAAGCCGGCCGGCGCACTGGTCGCGCAGGTGCTCGAAGACGGCCCGGCCGCCAAGGGTGGCTTGCAGGTGGGTGACGTGATCCTGAGCATGAACGGCCAGCCGATCGACATGTCGGCCGACCTGCCGCATCTCGTGGGCGGTCTCAAGGCCGGTGCGAAGGCGAGCCTGGAAGTGATCCGCGAAGGCAAGCGCCGCACCATCGACGTCACCGTCGGCGCGATGCCCGATGACGATCAGGACCTGGATGCCGGTGCCAAGGCCCAGACCGAGCGTAGCAGCAACCGCCTCGGCGTCTCCGTCGCGGAACTGACGGCCGAGCAGAAGAAGTCGCTGGAGCTCAAGGGCGGCGTGGTCATCAAGGAAGTGCAGGAGGGTCCGGCGGCACTGATCGGCCTGCAGCCTGGTGATGTCATCACCCACCTGAACAACCAGGCCATCGAGTCGTCGAAGCAGTTCGCCGACATCGCCAAGGGCCTGCCGAAGAACCGTTCGGTGTCCATGCGCGTGCTGCGTCAGGGGCGGGCGAGCTTCATTACCTTCAAGCTGGCCGAATAAGCTTGGTGTAGGTGAACGAAAGGCGACCTTCGGGTCGCCTTTTTTCATGGCCGGTTGTGTGGCCTTCGCGGGCAGAGCCCCGCTCCCACAACCTTATGGCGTGCGCCGCTTTGTGGGAGCGGGACTC
>NZ_JASCPM010000072.1:0-11855 GCF_029960215.1 Pseudomonas sp. PS01301
CTCCCACAAAGACCCAAGTCCACACGGGATCCCTGTGGGATCGGGGCGGGCGGCGAGCCCTCTGCCCGCGAAGAGGCCCTCAAGCCATACAAAAAGATCAGACCACATGCGCTGACTTCAGCTGGGTCAGGGCCTGTATTCTCAGATCAGCCAACACCGGATTCCGCCGATCCCTCGGCTGCATCAGGTCCACATCGATCCCACCGCTGATCCCACTGGCCCGATGCCCCATCACCAACACCCGGTCACTCAGGTACAGCGCCTCGTCCACATCATGGGTCACCAACAGCAGCGCAATGTCATGCCGCCGTGCCAGATCCAGCAACAAATCCTGCAGCTTCATCCGGGTAAAAGCATCCACTGCACTGAACGGCTCGTCCAGCAACAGCACCTTTGGCCTGGAATAAAGGCCCCGCGCAATTGCGACCCGCTGCGCCATGCCGCCGGACAATGCCTTGGGCAGCGCCTCGGCAAATCCGCTCAGGCCCACTTCCTCGATCAGCTGCCGTACCCAGGCCTGGTCATAGTGCCCATCATCGTGAAAGCCGATGTTGCGCGCCACGCTCAACCAAGGCATCAGCCGCGGCTCCTGAAAAACGAATGCCACCGACTCGCCTGCACTGCTCAGCTCGCCGCTGTAGTCCCGATCCAGGCCCGCAGCGATGCGCAGCAGGGTGCTTTTGCCGCAGCCGCTGGGGCCCAGCAGGCTGACGACCTCGCCGGGTTGCAACTGCAACTCCACGTCCTTGAGCACCACGGTTTCGCCAAACGTCTTGCGCCGGACGTGAATGCTCAGCAAGGCATCGTTCATGATCGGTTCCCCGTGGCTTCGCCGGTGAAGGTGTCGCGCCAACTGACGCAGCGCCTTTCGACGGCCGCAAGCACGCCGTCGCTGAGCTTGCCCAGCACCGCCAGGGCCAGGATCGCCGCCAGCACGATGTCGGGCCGCGAGGTTTCGCGGCCGTCGCTGAGCAGGTAACCCAGGCCTTTAGTGGCAGCAATCAGTTCGGCGGCAACCAGAAACATCCAGGCCATGCTCAGGCCGCTGCGCAAGCCGGTGAACAAGCCCGGCATGGCGGCCGGCAGCAGAATACGCAGGGTCAGCCGACGGGCGCTGAAGCCATACATCTGCCCGACCTCCACCAGCTTGCGGTCAATGTTGCGAATCGCCGCCACGCCGTTGACGTACACCGGAAAGAACGCACCGATGGCGATCAACACGACCTTGGACGTCTCGTCGATGCCCAGCCACAGCAGCAGCAACGGCACCCAGGCCAGGCTGGGTATGGCGCGCAGGCCGGCGAAGGTGGGTTCCAGGTAGGCCTCGGCTTCCCGGCTCAGGCCGACCCAGGCGGCAAATACCAGGGCCAGGGACGCACCGATGACGAAGCCGGCCAGCACGCGACCGACGCTGGCCAGCACGTGCTTGCCGAGCGCGCCTTGCGCCAGCTCGACCAGCGTCAGCGCGACATCGCTGGGCGCCGGCATCTGGTAGGCCGGGATCCAGCCGACCCGCACCACGATCTCCAGCACGATCACGATCAGACACGGCAGCAACCAGCCCTTGGCCCCGCGCCGCCAGGCGGGTGAAGCGCGCCGTGGGGCCGGCGCTGCCTTGGGTAGGGTGTTTTCCGACGCGCTCATGAAGTCACTGCTTCCCGATGACTTGGGCGCCGAAGCGTGGCTCAATCAGTTGATCGACCACGTCGTTGACGTCCACGCCTTTGCGCACCAGGCCTTCGGCGGTGAGGATCGGCGCAGCGGCCTTGAGCGCCTGAATCTGCTTGGCGCCCGGCTGCGAATCGCTGAAGTCAGTCCGCGAGAGCTGCAGCTTGGCCACATCCAGGGGCAGCCCCGATTCCTTGGCCAACAGCGCCGCCAGATCGTCCGGGTGTTCCCGCGCCCAGCTACGGGCCTGCTCGTAGGCCTTGATGACCTGCTCGACGGTGTCGGCATGTTCAGCTGCGAATTTTTCCGTGACGCTGATCACCCCATAGCTGTTGAACTCGATGTTGCGGTACAGCAACTTCGAGCCGGCTTGCAGCTGACTGGCTGCCAGCAGCGGATCGAGGCCGGCCCAGGCGTCCACATCGCCTCTTTCCAACGCGGTGCGACCGTCGGCGTGCTGCAGGTGAACCAGCTCCACATCATCCTTGCTCAGCCCAGCCTGTTGCAGGCTGCGCAGGGTGAACAGGAAAGGGTCGGTGCCTTTGGTGGCGGCGATCTTCTTGCCTTTGAGGTCGGCAACGGTCTGGATCGGCGAATCCTTGCGCACCGCCAGGGCGGTCCATTCCGGGCGGCTGGCGATGTACACGGTCTTGATCGGGCTGCCATTGGCGCGGCTCAGCACCGCTGCAAGGCCAGCCGTGGAGGCGAAGTCGATGCTGCCGCCGTTGAGGTATTCCAGCGAGCGGTTGCTGCCCTGGCTGAGCACCCAGTCGACCTTGGTGCCGGGCAGGGCTTTTTCCAGCCAGCCGAAATGGCGCAGGACCAGACTGGTGGGCGAGTAGTAGGCATAGTCCAGGCGAACCTCGGCAGGGGTGGCGGCCTGGGCGACGCTGGCGAAGCTGGCAAGCAGCACGGTGGCGGCCAGCAGCGGTTTGGACAGGCGGGAAAACAGGGTCATGAAGATCATTCCTCGGCAAGGGAGAGCCGGCTGGCACGCCGGATCCCAATGCTAAATGATCTAAAAAATCAACTATAAATACCTTTTGGATCTGAGCTTAGATTGCCAGTACGCGCCTCGACCCAGGCCGCTCACCGATTGACCGTCCTGGCCGGCAACGCCAGTACCAGCAGGCAGCTGAGCAGCAGGCAGGCGGCAAAAATCCACAGGGCGATCTGCGGGCTGTGGAAGCGGTCCATGACCACGCCCATCAGGGAATTGCTGACCAGCCCGGCGATGTTGGCCAGCGAACAGGCCAGGGCAAAACCAGTGGCCGCCGCAGTCCCTCTGAGAAAGGTCGCCGGAAGACTGAAGAACACCGGCACCGCACCGATGATGGCCAACGAAGCCACCGAGAACAGCAACACGGTGACCGCCACGTTCTGGGTGAAGAAGGTGCTGAGAAACATGGCCGCCGCGCCGACGATGAATGGCACGATGATGTGCCAGCGTCGCTCGCGGTGCTTGTCGGAACTGGCGCCGATGGCCAGCATGCCGATCAGTCCGGCGAGGCTGGGTATGGCCACCAGCAGGCCGATGTCGCCGGGGTTGCCGACCCCGGCGTTGCGGATGAAGGTGGGCAGCCAGAACCCCATGGCATAGGCACTCAACAGAATCGAGAAATCGATGCCGCCAAGCATCCATACCTTGATGTCGAAAAAGCCGGCACGAAACGAGTGGCCGCCTCGGTTCTCGCTCTCGTCCCGAGCCAGCACGGTTTGCAGTTCGGTTTTCTCGCGCTCGGTGAGCCAGCTGGCATCGGCAATGCTATTGGGCAAGATGGCCAGACACAACGCGCCCAGCACCACCGTCGGTATGGCTTCGAGGAGGAACAGCCACTGCCAGTTGTGCAGGCCGCTGACACCGTCGAAATTGCCCATGATCCAGCCCGACAGCGGCCCGCCGATCAGGCTCGACAGCGGCAGGCCGATCATGAACAGGGCAATGATGCGGCTGCGTCGGTACGACGGAAACCACTGGCTCAGGTAGAACAGCACCCCTGGCAGAAACCCGGCCTCGGCTGCGCCGAGCAAGAAGCGCAGCAGGTAGAAGTGCCACTCGGTGGTGACGAACATGGTCAACCCGGAGAGCACCCCCCAGCTGATCATGATGCGAGCGATCCACAGGCGTGCACCGACCTTCTGCAATACCAGATTGCTGGGCACCTCGAACAGGATGTAACCGACGAAGAACAATCCGGCGCCCAGACCGTAGGCGGTTTCACTCATGTGCAGGGTGTCGAGCATCTGCAGTTTGGCGAAGCCGACGTTGATGCGATCCAGGTAAGACGCCAGGTAGCAGAAGCACAGAAACGGAATCAACCGCCAGACGATCTTGCGATACGTGCCAGCGCTGGCGTGCTCGGTCAGGCCGGAAGTGGGCGACATGCATGAACTCCTGGAGCGTTGAAGACAAGGTGATAATCCGCCACGAACCCCGTAGGAGCGGTCAGTGGCCGCGAAAGCTGCACTGCGGTTTGCCTGAAGCACTGCGGCGCCGGCTTAGCGGCCGATGATCGCTCCTACGCAGATGAACGCGTCCCATGGGATGCAGGCGCGGGGATGATAATCGCTGCGCTCGATCCCTGCAGCATGGGTGCCAGCACTGGCGTGCGAATAATGGCGTAGACTGCCGGCTTCGGTGTGCGGGGGGCGCACCGTGTCGCGTTCATTCACACGCTCGATCCGGCCAGACGCCGGTCGGCATCGGCCCGGGCAAGGCGGAGCATATTCATGGCGCAGGGTATTTTCTTCTTCGTGGTCGGGCCGAGCGGGGCGGGCAAGGACTCGCTCATCGAAGGCGCGCGCGCCCACCTGGGCACTTCCGGCCGCTACCTGTTTGCCCGTCGCACCATCACCCGCCCCAGCGGCGCCCCAGGAGAAGACCACGCGGGCGTGACCCCCGAACAGTTTCAAGCCAGCGTCGCGGCAGGGGCGTTCCTGCTCAGCTGGCATGCTCACGGCTTGAGCTATGGCTTGTCCGCCGAGCTGTTGCAAGTGCTGGAGGAGGGCCGTCATGTCATCGCCAACGGCTCGCGCAAGATGATCCGGGAGGCGGCCACCCGTGTGCCGCATCTGGTGGTGATCGAAATCACCGCCTCGCCAGAGGTCCTGGCCGCGCGCATCCTGGGGCGCGGTCGGGAGACCGCTGAGCAGGCCAGTGCCCGCGTGCTACGTCAGGTCGACGCGCTGCCTGCCGACATCGAAACCCTGCGCGTCGACAACAACGGCACCTTGGCCGAGGGTATCGGTCGCTTCGTCGATGCGGTCGAAACCGTTGCCCAGCGCCACGCGCCGCTGCCGAGCAGTCATTCGCTGCTGCTGCGCAAGCTGCAGGGGCACGAACTGGACGAGGCCCAGTACGAGCAGGTGCTGGGCGACATCATTGCCGGCGGCTATGTCGACAGCGAGATCCGCGCGTTTCTGGTGAGTGCCAGCCAGCATTTGTCGGATGCCGAGGTGGTAGCGCTGGCGCGCGTGCGGACGCGGTTTTCCCCGATCATGCGCTGGGATCGACCGATTGTGGTCGACAAGCATTCGATGGGGGGCGTGCCTGGCAGCCGGATCACCTTGATCGTGGTGCCGATCGTCGCGGCGCAAGGTCTGCTCATGCCCAAGACCTCGTCCCGGGCGATCACCTCCGCAGCCGGCACCGCCGATGCCATGGAGGTACTGGCCGAGGTGGAACTGACGCCTGAAGAGGTGCAACACTGCATTGCCCAGACGGGCGCCTGCATCGCCTGGAATGGCCGCCTCAACCACTCCCATCTGGACGAGGTGATGAACGCCATCACCCGACCGCTGGGTATCGACTCCACGCGTTGGGCAGTGGCGTCCATCCTCTCGAAGAAGCTCACCGCTGGCTCGACGCACGTCATCGTCGATCTGCCATTCGGGCCGCGCACCAAATTGGCGACCGCAGAGCAGGCGCACACACTGGGCAGATTGTTCGAGGAAGTTGGCGCTCTGTTGGGCCTTACCGTCGCGGCCGTTGCCACCGACGGCTCGCGACCGGTCGGGCGCGGCATCGGCCCGGCCCTGGAAGTGCGCGACGTACGCTGGGTGCTCGAAGGGGCTCCGGAAGCGCCTGCCGACCTGCGCGAGAAGGCGCTGTCGTTTGCCGCGCGCATCCTGGCCTGGGACCCGCGCATCGGCAGCGTCGAAGCCGGGCGCGAACGTGCCGAGCACCTGCTGGACGGTGGCCACGCCCTGGCCGCTTTCGAACGCATCATCGAGGTTCAGGGACGCAGGGTGCCAGTCATGCCCAGTCCGTCGACCTGGGCCGTGTGCGCCCCTTGCGCGGGTCGGGTCGCACGGCTCGATGGCTGGCGACTGGCGGAACTCGCCCGCTACGCAGGCGCACCTGGTGACAAGGCTGCAGGTATGGATCTGAAGGTCAATCTGGGCATCCAGGTGGGGCAGGGCGACGTACTTTACCTCCTCCATGCATCTAGCGCAGAAGGCCTGAAACGCGCTGCTGAGCAGGCCCGGATCGAGAGCGGCATCATCCTGGATGAGCACGCCTGATCAACGCTGACCCCGCAACGCCACCTCGGCTCATTACCGTTCGTCGGCGCAACCTCGACAAATGGAATTCACAAGCTTTTCCGCTCTCCTAACCTGAGTGTGGGAGTCGCCATCGCGGCGGTAACTTTCCTCAATCAATTCAAGTACACAGAAGGATTTGGCAATGACTGATTCGCCGCGCATCGACAGTGCTTCCAAGGGAGCGAACCTGGTTCTGGTGGTCGAAGACGAAGCGCTGATTCGCGAGTTCGTCTGCGAACTGCTGGGCGAGGAAGGTTGGAAGACCGAGGGTGTCGAATCTGCGGACCACGCGCTCGAGTTTCTGAACAAGCGTTCCAATGAAGTCGGTCTGTTGCTGACGGATATCCTGATGCCCGGCAGCATGAACGGCGCAGGGCTGGCGAACTACTCGGCGCAGACCTGGCCGGAAATTCCGATCATGATCATGTCGGGCCATGAAACGCCCGAAAGCTCCGGCGTCACCATCCCGGTAAGCTTCGTGCGCAAGCCATGGACGCTCGGTCAGTTGCTCGACGGTGTCGAGAAAGCCCTCGGCACCGTGCCGCGCGCCGTCAGCTAGGACAGGCGCCGTTGCCTTGGGCCCATTGGCGGGCGGTCGTTGCAATCTGCTTCGCCAATTGATCGATGATACGCTGATGTGCCACCACCAAGCTGCTTAGTTCAACTCCCGCCGTTTCACGGATCTGGCTTGCACAGGTCAATGTACGGCGCGGCTGCGCACCCCCGCGCATACCCAGACTCCACACCACATCGACCAGCGCATACTGACCCGGTAGCGAATCGAAACGTCGCACGTCGGTTTGTACGGACAGCACGGGCTTTTGCGCATCCTTGGGCAACCCAGCCAGATCACGCGTCCCCAACTGGCGTTCCAGGCGATCGGTCAGGGCGTCGTGAAACTCATCGGCCAGCGGCGCGCTCCAACGGTCGTTTTCCAGAATCGCCAGATTGCCTCGATCCTGACGCACCACCAGCTGCGGCTGGTCGACCTGGACAGGCATGCGCACCGCGAGCATTTCGAACTGGAACGACGGCGCAGCCAAGCGCGAGGGCGCGCTCGGCGCAGTGTCCTGCAGCGTGTAGTAGTGGGTCACCGGCGAGCTGCAGGCACCCAGGCCTATGCTCGCGGCCAGCATCAGGCTGCGTTTGATCATGGTTGAACTTCCGGTTGGATTTCACGTGAGGTATTGCCTGGGCTGCGGTAGGCGTCCGGCTCACCCTGTTTGGTACGGCCGCGAATCAGCGCTTCGGGGTTGCGGCTGAGGAAATCGGTCAGCACCCGTACCGAACGGGCGGTGCGCTGGACTTCGTCCATGGCCTGGCTCAGTTGCTGGCGCTCCGGCGAGTCGTCGGCGAAGGTGGAGTTGGCCGCGGCCAAGGTCTTCTGGGTCTGCTGCAAGGTGCCACGCATCTGCGGCAGCACCTCGGCATTGACCTGGCGCAAGGTCTTCTGCATTTCGCTCAGACTGCCGTTGAGGTTGTTGGCGATTTCATCCAACGGCAACTTGCTGATCTTGTCGACCACGCCCTGCAACTGCTCCTGCACCTTGTCCAGGCTGCCGGGTACCGTGGGGATGCGCAGCGGGCGGGCGGCGACGTCGAACGCCACGGGCGCTGCGTTGGGCACGAAGCTCAGGGAAATGTACAACTGCCCGGTAATCAGGTTGGCACTGCGTGCCTGGGCCCGCAGACCCTGTTTGACGAATGCCGACATCAGCTTCGCCGAGCGCTCATCGTCCTCGGTACCCATTTCCTTGAGCAGTTTTTCGTGCGCCTTGCCCAGGCGATCCGGGTAGATCACTGCGCCGACCACACTGGGAAAGCTCTTGGTCTTGGCGTCATAGTCCAGGTTGACCGACACCACACGGCCGATGTTCACGCCCAGGAATTCTACCGGGGCGTTGACCGCCAGGCCCCGCAGCGACTGGTTGAAGCTCATGCTGATGTATCGCGGTTCGCCATCGGGCGGCGCCAGGGCGGTTTCCTGATCGGCGAACAGGTCGAAGCGCGAGCGCTCGGTGGCCGGAGTCGCGTTGGGGCTGTACTTGGGTTCGACGAAGGCGACGCCACCGGCGAGGATGGTCGAAAGCGACTCGGTGTTGACCTTCAGGCCACTGGCGCCCACGGTCAGATCGATGCCGCTGGCGTTCCAGAAGCGCGTATCGGTGGTCACGTACTTGTCGTTGGGGGCATGGACGAAGATCTCCACGTCGACACCCTTGCCGTCTTCGGCCAATTGGTACGACACCACTTGGCCGACTTCGATGCGGCGATAGTAGACCGGCGAGCCGATGTCCAGCGAACCCAGGTCCTCGGTGTGCAGGGTGAAACGTTTGCCCTGTTCGCCGTAGGTGATCGCCGGCGGCGTTTCCTTGCCGACGAATTGCCGCTTGCGCTCTTCGGAACTGCCGGCATCGGCGCCGATGAAGGCGCCGGAGAGCAGCGTATCCACGCCGGAAATGCCGTTGGCGCCGATGCGTGGGCGCACCACCCAGAACACCGAGTCTTCGGCGGTGAAGCCTTCGGCGGACTTGTTCAGGTCGACCTTGGCGACCACGTGGCTGCGGTCGTCGCTGAGGGCTATGGCGGTCACTTGCCCGATGACCACGTTCTTGTATTTGACCTGGGTCTTGTTGGCTTCCAGGCCCATGGCGGTCTCGAAGCTGATTTCGATCTGCGGCCCGGCATTGAGGCCATTGCTGATCAGCATCGAGGCGCCTACCAGCGCCGCGATGATCGGCACGATCCACACCAGCGAGACATTGAAACGACGCGTCTTGACCGCCGGCGCAGCGGCAGGTGACGCGGGAGTGGAACCTGGACGATCAGACATCTTCAACCTCTACATCCCAGATGAGCCGGGGATCGAAACTCATGGCGGCAAGCATGGTGAGTACCACCACCAGACCGAAAAACACGATACCCAGCAACGGGTCGATGGAACTCAGCGAACGAAACTGCACCAGCGCGGCGACCAGCGCCACCACCAGCACGTCGAGCATCGACCAGTAGCCGATCAGTTCGATGAAGCGATACAGGCGGGCCCGCTCGCGCATGGCCCAGTGGCTCTTGCGCTGACAGGTTACCAGCAGCATGCCCAGGATCAGGAACTTCATGCAGGGCACGACCACGCTGGCGAAGAAGATCAGCACGGCGATGTCCCAGGAGCCGCCATGCCAGAACTCGATGACGCCACTCATGATGGTGTTTTCGCTGGCGTTGCCGAACATGTTGGTGCGCATCACCGGGAGCAGGTTGGCCGGGATGTAGAAGATCAATGCCGCGATCAGCAGCGCCCAGGTCCGCGCGATGCTGTCGGGTTTGCGCGCATGGACGGTGGAGTGACAGCGCGGGCAATGGTGCTCGCCTGCCTGGCACACATGCCCGCAGGTGTGGCACAGCACCAGGCCCAGTTGCCGCGCGTAGACCGGTTCGCTCATCGCAGCTGGCCTTCCAGGTCGTCCCAGAGTCGGCGGATGCCCTTGCCGGAAATCAGGATCAACAGCACCGTGACCATACCCAGTGCCCACAGGCCGAAGCCGGGGTGTACGTCGAGCATGCCCGCCAGTTTGATGATGGCGACCAGAATGCCCAGCAGGCAGACTTCCAGCATGCTCCAGGGGCGCAGGTGCTCCAGCGCGCGCATGCAGGTGCGAAAGCCGGGCGCAGCGCGTCCGGCGGTGGCGAAGCCGAGCAGCCAGCACAGCAGGCAGATCTGCAAGAGGGGGGCGAGAATGATGGTCAACCCGGTCACCGCGGCCATCGGCGTGATGCGGCCCTGGGCCAGGGCTTCCACCGAGGCGAGCAGGGTGGCCTGATTGCTCAGCCCTTCCATGCTGATGCTGATTACCGGAAAAGCGTTGGCCAGAATGAACAGCATGGCTGCGGTCAGCGCCAGGGCGAACAGCGCCTGGATGCTCAGGCGCTGGCCACGTTCGAGCACCGCGCCACAGCGCGTGCATTCGGCTTTCTGACCATGCGTCAGGGCCACCGATTCGAACAGCGAATCGCAGTGTTCACAGATGATCGAGCGGGAAGAGGTGTTCATTCGGCAATGGACATACATGAAAGCCTGAGGTCAGGGGCGCGCATTTCCCCAGATTAGACACGACCTGTCTAGTCCAGTGGCGCGGTGCCATGAGTATCTGAGTCATGATAAAGCCGAGCGTTCCGTCTGGCGATAGCTGTGAAAGCCAGGCTACTCGCGGCCTTTGGTTTGCGGGCGTGGACCCTGTCAGCACCCAATGGCATGACATCTGGAAATAATCTCGCTTGTGAGCGGCGTTCGCCAGCCTCGATACTTTCGGCACATTCGCCGTCGAGCACCGTCATGGCCCTGGATTACCGATTTACGCCTGCCTTCGAAAACCCCACCGGTTCGGCCATACGCGAGCTGTTCAAGTACCTGTCGGTGCCGGGCATGATTTCCTTTGCCGGTGGCTATCCGGCGTCGGCGTTCTTCGACGAGTCCGGCCTGCGCGAAGCCGCGGAGCAGGCCATGCGCGAAGCCCCCCTGGACTGTTTGCAATACGCCGCCACCGAAGGCTTGCCGGCGCTGCTCGAACAGTTGGTAAGTCTGATGACGCGGCGTGGCGTGGCCGTTGGGGCGGATGAGTTGATAGTGACAACTGGTTCGCAACAAGGCTTCGACCTGTTACTCAAGGTGTTACTGGCCCCTGGCGCTACCGTACTGGTCGAGTGCCCGACGTATCCGGCAGCGTTGCAGGCGTTGCGCCTGGCCGGGGCGCAGGTGCTCAGCGCGGCCACCGATGCCGACGGTCTGGACACCGATGCGTTGGCGCAGCAGCTGGCAGGGCGTGCGCGTGGCGATGTCGCGATGCTTTATTGTGTGCCGACGTTTGCCAACCCCACCGGCGCCTGCCTGCCCCTGGCGCGGCGTCTGGCACTTTTGCGGCTGGCGGTTGCACACGATTTTCTGGTGGTCGAAGACGATCCTTACGGTGCGCTGCGCTTTGCCGGCGAGGAAATGCCTTCGCTGTTGGCGCTGAGTCGGCAGGTGGAGGGCGCCGAGGGCCGGGTGATCCATCTGTCCAGCCTGTCCAAGGTGCTCGCGCCAGGGCTGCGCGTGGGCTGGATGGTGGCGCCTGCGGCCGTCCGTCAGCGTTGCCTGGTGGCCAAGCAGACCGTGGACCTGTGCACCTCGCCCTGGGCGCAACGCATCGCCGCCAATTACCTCGCGGCAGGGGCGCTGGAACGGGCGCTGCCGGGTCTGGCGCAGGGCTATCGGGAGAAGTGCGAGCGCATGCTGGCTGGGTTGCGGCCGTTGGCGGAGTATCTGCAGGTGAGTGCGCCGGCAGGCGGCATGTTCGTCTGGGGTCGTTGCCTGCATGGCCTCGACGCCAAGGCATTGCTGCCGCGGGCGATCGAGCAGAAGGTGCTGTTCGTGCCCGGCAGCGCCTTTTACGGCCAGGACCCGGACCCCAGCAGCATCCGTCTGTCGTTCGCCGCCCCCGGGTTGGCTGACATCGACGAAGGCCTGCACCGACTGCGCCGAGCGTTCGAGCAGTAGAATTCGCGGCGAGGCCGGACGCGGCTCGCGCCGCTGCTACAGGGGTAGGAGCGCCGGGTCGGCGGTGTGCCTGGATGAAGGGGCACGCGGTCGTTGTAGCAGCGGCGCGAGC
>NZ_JASCPM010000073.1:0-11677 GCF_029960215.1 Pseudomonas sp. PS01301
CCCACATAGGCGCAGTCCGAGTCTTTGTGGGAGCGGGTCTCTGCCCGCGAAGAGGCCCTACCTGATGCACCGCAGGCAATCACTGCATCTCGAAGATGACCTGTTCCTGCCACTGCTGGGGCAGGGCCTTGGCGCTGGCTTCCCACACGTCCGGGTTCTTGATCGGGGTGACGTTGCGGTACTGCTCGGCCGGCAGCAGCTTGGCCGCGACATCTTCCGGCAGCTTGATGTGGTCGGCCCGGATCGGCCGCGCATAGCCGCGCGCCAGGTTGATCTGGCCGGCATCGCTGAGGATGTACTCACGCGCCAGCTTGGCTGCGTTCGGGTGCTTGGCGTACTTGTTGATGATGGTGGTGTAGCCGGAAATCACCGAGCCATCCGAGGGGATCAACACGTCGAAGCGTTTCGGATCGATCTGATCGCGGTAGCTCAGGCCGTTGAAGTCCCAGACCACACCCACCTCGATCTCGCCTTTTTCCAGGGTCTGGATGGTCGGATTGGCCAGCGACAGGCGCTTCTGTTGCGCCAGTTCGGTGAACAGTTGCAGGCCAGGGGCCAGGTTGCTTTCGTCACCCTTGAACGCGATGGCCGCCGCGAGCACCCCGTTGGCCGCCTGGGCTGCAGTACTGACGTCGCCGATCGCCACCTTGTACTTGCCGTTCTTCAGATCCGCCCAGCTTTTGGGCGCGTCTTCGGCTTTGACCAGTTGCTTGTTGATGATGAACGCGATGGTGCCGGTGTAGGCCAGCATCCAGTGGCCATCGGCGTCCTTGGCCCAGTCGGGGATCTGCGCCCAGGTGGAAGGCTTGTACGGCTGGGTCACGCCCTGTTTGGTGGCAATGGGGCCGAACGCTGCACCGACATCGCCGATATCGGCACTGGCGTTGTCCTTCTCGGCGGCGAACTTGGCCACTTCCTGGGCCGAGCTCATGTCGGTGTCCATGTGCTTGAGGCCGTACTTGTTGGCCAGGTCTTCCCAGGTACCCTTCCAGTTGGCCCAGGCATCGGGCATGCCGACGCTGTTGACCGTGCCTTCGGTCTTGGCCGCGGCTTCCAGGGTTTGCAGATCGGTATCCGCGGCCGAAGCCAGGTTGCACAACGCGATGCTCGAACCTAACAGTGTGGCCAGGAAAAGCTTTTTCATCCGGTGCTCCTATGGGCGCCTATCGAAACGAGGGGACTGTCGACGATTGGATTGATCAGGATCAGCAATACCCGAGCCAACGTAGGGGACGCGCATGACATTTTGACGTCGAGCGCGTCGGCCGCAGGCATGCTCAGGGCTGTCAGGCCCCTGGAAATCAAGCGTAGACGAGATTTGCCGTTTCGATCGATACGGCGCGAGGGCAGTTGCAAGCAGGGATGTACGGAGCGCTAGCCGGGCAGGGCCGCCAAGCGGGCCCTGCGAGGCGCGGAGGGATCAGTGGTTCACGGTAAAGGCCAGCATCGCCGACAGCTGACACATCGGCCGGCCGCTTTCGGCATGCCACTGGTTGAATGCGGCCTGCACGGCCGCCTGATCGCGCTTGGAGCTGGGCACCTTGTCGACGATCTCCTGGGCGTTCAGCGCGGCCACCACGTCCCAGCTGGGGATGAAGGTGTCCTTGCCGATCATGCGCAGGAAGCGCGGTGCCGACAGCCCACCCATCTGATTGCCGTGCTTGGAGATGTACTGCCACAAGCCAGTGATGTCTTCCACCGGCCAGTCGGCGATGAAATCACCGAAACTGCCGTGCTCCATGGCCACGTCGAGAATCATCTGGGCGTTGCGCGGCACGCTCTTGAGCTTGCCGAAATGGCGAATGATGCGGGTGTCCTGCATCAGCCGTTCCAGGCGCTCGGCGCCCATGAGCACGATCTTCTCCGGGTCGAAGCCGAAGAACACCTCTTCGAAGGCAGGCCACTTCGAGTCGACCAGGCTGTGCTTGAGGCCCGCCCGAAAGACCCGCAGGGCCATGGTCGAGAGGTAGCGGTCGGCGCTTATCTTGCGCAGTTGCGTCGGCGACTTGGCCGTCGGCAGACGTGCCTCCAGCGCTTTCTGCGAGCCGAAGCGATTAAGGCAGTACTCGTTCAGCCACTTGTAGTCTTGCATGGAACCGGTGTCCTCAACTGCTGGATGAATGCACGGGCAGGTCGCCTTCGCGCAGCCAGACCTCGTCGATGCGGTGGTCCGGTGCCTTGTGCAGAACCATCTGCGCCCGATCGCGGGTCACCAGGATGTTTTCCGTGAGGTTCTTCAGGTTGACCTCTTCCCACAAATAGTCGGCGCGCGCCTGTGCAGCGTCGCCCGATAGAGTGGTCAGGCTCATGAAGCGTTCCATGTACCAGTGACGAATGTCGGCGGTAGGGGCATCCAGGTAGATGGAGAAGTCGTGGGCGTGGTCCAGTTGGAGGATGTTCAGCCCCTCCAGAATCAGGATGTCCGGCTGGTCGATCAGGTGGAAGTGCTCGTCGATGTCCTTGATCGCCTGGGAATAGACCGGGACCTGCAAACCACGAACGCCCTGCCTGAGATCATGCAGGAAGGCCTTCAGGTCGTCGGTGCGGTAGCTCTCCGGGAAGCCCTTGCGCGGCATCAACTGACGCTCCTCCAGGATCCGGTTGGGATACAGGAATCCATCGGTGCTGACCACCTCGACCCGCGGTGCTTCCGGCCAGCCCTCGAACCGTTCCTTGAGCAGCGTGGACAGGGTGCTCTTGCCCACGGCGACGCTGCCGGCGATGGCCACCACGAAGGTGTGCCGATGGCCTTGATAGTGCTCGCGGATGTGTTCGCTGATCCAGGCCAGCGGCGACTCGTCGCCGAACGCCATGGCGGGGTACTTGGTGTAGGCGTGGATGCTCAAGCGTGGCCCGCCATCGTGCGATGCACTCTACGATCGGACTTAGCCACGCGCAGTGCTCAGCAGCTGTGCGGTCTGGCCCAGGCGTTTGCCCAGTGCCCGACACAGGGTTTTCTCGTGCTCGTCGAGCACGCGCTTGCCATCGGCACCGGCATGGTGGCTGGCACCGTAGGGGGTGCCGCCGCCCTGGGTTTCCACCAAGGCCGACTCGCTGTAGGGCAACCCGGTGATGAGCATGCCGTGGTGCAGCAGGGGCAGGAGCATCGACAACAGGGTGGTTTCCTGACCGCCGTGCAGGCTGGCGGTGGACGTGAACACCCCGGCCGGCTTGCCGACCAGGTCGCCGCTGAGCCACAGGCTGCTGGTGCCATCGAGGAAGTACTTGAGCGGCGCAGCCATGTTGCCGAAGCGCGTCGGGCTGCCCAGGGCCAGGCCGGCGCAGTTCTTCAGGTCGTCGAGGCTGGCGTAGACCACGCCCTGCTCGGGGATCGACGGCGCCACGGCTTCGCACTCGGTCGAAACCGCCGGCACGCAGCGCAGGCGCGCTTCCAGCCCACTGGCTTCGACGCCGCGGGCGATCTGGCGGGCCATCTCGGCGGTGGCGCCATGGCGGCTGTAATAGAGCACCAGGATGTAGGGTGTGTTCACGCAATGATCTCCAGTACGTTTTCCGGTGGCCGGCCGATCACCGCGCGTTCGCCGTTGACCAGAATGGGCCGCTCGATCAGCTTGGGATGCGCGGCCATGGCTTGCACCAGGTGTTCCTCGCCCAGGGTGGCGTCGGCCAGGTCCAGGGTTTTGTATTCTTCTTCACCGGTGCGCAACAGTGCTCTGGCACTGATGCCCAGCTTGCCCAGCAGCGTGTGCAGGGTGGCGGCATCGGGAGGCGTTTCCAGATAGCGCACGATGACGGGCTCGAGCCCACGGGCTTGCAGAAGCTCCAACGCCGCGCGGGATTTGGAGCAGCGCGGGTTATGGTAAAGGGTCAGATCGGTCATGGGAAAAGTCGCCTCCGGCATCCAGTGGCGGGTATTCTAACCACGTGGCGATGATCGGTCGCCTTTTTCGCATAGCTGCAGGAATGAGGAAGGGTAGATCCATGAAATGGCGTATCAAGGCCCGCTTCGCACCGTTGGCGGCCCTGCTGTTGGCGGCCGCGCTGCTGGGTGGTTGCGGGGGTGACTACGGCCCTGATCAGCATGGCAACCCGGTCAGCGCCAAGACCCTGGACAAGCACTGGCTGGTGGTCAACTACTGGGCGGTGTGGTGCGGACCCTGCCGCCGCGAGATTCCCGAACTCAATGCCCTTTCGCAGAGCCTGCAAGGGCAGGGCGTGCGGGTGCTCGGGGTGAATTTCGACAACCTCCAGGGTGAGGAATTGAGCGCCGCTGCCCAGACGCTGGGGATCGATTTCCCGGTACTGGCCCAGGACCCGGCGCCGCGTTTCGTCCTGCCGCGCAGCCAGGGGTTGCCGGTCACCTACATCATCGATGACCAGGGCAAGCTGCGCGAGCAATTGATGGGCGAGCAGACCGCCGCTGGCATCAAGGCGCGTCTGGCGGCCTTGCAGGGCAACGGCAACTGAGTTGCGCTCCAGGACCGTGCTCACCTGACGCCATTGCGTTCCAGACGATAGGCGCTGACCGCCTCGTACACCGCCTTGCGCAGGCGGTTGATGCCGCCGATGGGGCGATGCGCCTTGATCCCGTGCCAGGGGCTGAAACTGAGGTTGTCGCACATCAGGTTCTGCTCGGGTGTGTCGAAATCCTGAGCCGGCACCTGGATGTGGGCCACGGTCTGGAAGGGCGCGTCGCTTTCCTTCCACTGCACGCTGGTGTCTTCGATGGGCATGTAGCGCGTGGCGTCCTGCGTCTGGATCTGCAGGGCGAAGCAGGCTGGCTGACGATCGGTGGACAGTTGCTGGTACAACGCCGAGCGCAGGAAGTTGGGCACGTCGCGGTTCTGCGCCGGTGGCGTATAGGCCGGGCACGTTCCCGCTTCCGGGGTGACGCGGAACTTGGCGTTGAGGTTGCCGAACTTGTACGGCGACACGGAAAAGTAGGTGGTCAGCAGCGGGCTGGGCGGTGCTTCGGACAAGGTCGCCAGGGCGATGAACAGGTGCCGCACCTGCCATTGGCGCGGATCCCAGCCTGGCAGAAAGGCCATCACCTTCTTGCCGTCGGCCTGGGCCGCTACGTTCTGGCGATACTCGGCCACGTCGCTGACGAAGAAGTTGGCATGGTTGAACATGACGAAATCCTGCTCACCGCGTCCCTGCTGGCTGGGCAGCAGCTGATCGCCGGGCACGCCCAGCAGCTTGATGGCCATGCCGCGCGCGTCCTTCATGTTGTCGAACTGCGGATAGGCGTTGCCGTTGGACAGCCGCATCCAGGCTTGCCAGGTCTTGCCCGGTTCGCTGAACACACCCTGGCGCAGTGCCGGATCCAGATCGGTGGCCACGCTGACCTGCGCCTGCACGCAGCCATGCGCCTTGGCGTGGGCGTCGCGCAGGTAGCGGGTGGGTTCGCGGTGCTGGTCGACGATGCGGATGGCGGTCTGGATGATGTCCTGGGTCATCGCCGCTTCGCCGGCGGGAATCTGCTCTTGGGCCGAGACCGGCCCGGAGAACTTCCACGCGTACCACAGCGTGGCCAGCAACCAGCCCAGCAGGCCCAGGACGATCAGTCCCAGCACCGTCTTGAACAGCCAGGTACCCAGGCGCAGCCAGAAGCGGCCGATGGGGCCGGGCGGCGTCGAATCGATCGAGGGACGGTTGATCATGGCAGTCGTTTCTCCAGTGGCCCACCTAGGACCTTGAGGTATTCGAGCAGCGCCCAGCGCTCCTCGGGCTGCAGCAGGCGACCGATCACCCCGGCCCCCAGCGGGCCGTCGCGGAATTCATGGCCGCTGTTGGCGTTGCCGGTCAGGCGCGTGTCGTAGAGGAAACCGCCGGGGAAGGCTTCGCTGCGGTAACCCAGGTGCGCCGGGTCGTATTCCAGGTTGCCGCGGTAGAAGGTCACCGAGCGCTCGTCCTGAGGCGACAGCAGTTGATAGAGGCTGGGCACCGAACCGTTGTGCAGGAACGGCGGGGTGGCCCAGACGCCGGCCAGGGGCCGGGCCTTGTACGCGCGCAGTTCACGCACGCCGATGTCCATGCCGAAGCCGTTGAGCCGTGCCTGTTCCTGCGGGCCGATGCCGGCCTGGCGGTAGGCCCGCGCCTCGACGAAGGCAGTGACGTAGGCCAGTGCCTTGGCCACGGAAATGTGCTTGAGGTCGAGCGGCTCGCTGGGATCTTCCAGCTGCACGTTCATGGTCTTGAGGGCCTGTACGTCCCAGTTCAGCGCGCTGACATCGAAGCGATGATCGGCGATGTTGTTGGCAGCGGTAGGGTCGGTGCCCATGTAGTCGACCGAGCGCATCTGCAGCTTGGCCACGGGGCGCGGTCCGCTGTGGTCCACCGGGGGCACATGGCAGGCCGCGCAGTTTTCCTGGAACAGCTGCCGGCCCTGGGCGGCACGGGTCAGATCGACCTGGCCCAGCACCGCTTCGGGCCACTGCGGCGCGGGCAGACGCTCCACGGCTTGTTCGATGCGGTACAGGTCCATGACCCGCACGCTCGAGGGGTAGCGTTCGTCGCCCATCAGGGGCTGGCCGTGGGCGTCGAAGAACTCCAGGGTCGCCCCCACGCCCAACGCCTCGCCGATGTTGCGCGCCATCGGCTGCTGGGCCGAACCGTTCCACTGCACCCAGTCGAAGGTCCAGATGTCCCACAAGTGTGGATAGTCGACCGGCGCGTTGGCGACGCGATAGTTGTCGGCACTGATGGCGTCGCCGAAGGTGGCGTTGGCGATGCGGCCAAACGCATCGGCGCGGCCGGGCCCTTCCTGGACGGGGTACAGGCCGCGATGGGTGTCGTTCCAGGCGGTGTGCAGGATGCTGTTCAGCGAGGCCTTGAGCGCTGCACGCAGGGCGTCGTGCCCGGCCTCGTAGCCTTGCTCGCCGAGCACCGCCAGGGCGAAGCGCTTGAACTTCCAGGGATTGTAGTAGGTGGCCGCCATGCTCGCCGCCAGGGCCTGGCCGAAGTCGCCGCCGCGCAGGGTCGGCACCGTGGCGGGCAGCACGTGCTGCGCGGTGCCGCCGTCTACCCGCAGCGCCGTGCCGTTGAAGCGCAACTCACCGGTGTGGCACGCGGCGCAGCTGATGTCGAGAAACTGCGTGTCGCCGTTTTCGCCGGGGTGCCGGGTGAAGCCTATGGGCAAATCGTGCGGATTCTGCGCGTGGCCCGGTTCGATCAGGAAGCCGAAACGGCCGAGGTTTTCCGGCGCTGCGAAGCGTTGCGTGGAAAACGGCTGTTCCAGGTTGACGAACCAGTCGTAGTGCAGGCCCTTGACCTGGGTCCCCTGGGGGGTGAAGTAGTAGGTGTCGCGGTCGGCGTCGCTCCAGTCCTGCAGGTAGTGCAGGTCGCGGGCAGGGCTGTAGGCCGGCAGGTTGGGGTAGGCGATGTAGTAGGCGATGACGGCGACGGCCAACAGCGCGGCCACCAGCACGATCATCACGCCTCGAATGAGCAAGCGCATGGGCACGGTCCTTGTGATAAGCGCGGCTTTATGCCTGAAAAACCCAGTGATGGCAACTGGCCTTTAGTCTAGTCCTGGCAATCTTTCCATAACGCGCAGACGCCGGTCGTATCGGTGCCAGCCGGTGGTGCGTGACGCACATAAAGGGTGCAGGTCAAGGCCGATACGCCGCACCTGCGACCGGCTGCTTCCTTTCTTCACTGCGGTCCGGATGATTGTGGCGCATGGATTGCAAGCCTGTGCGCTACACAATGCAATCGATGCTGATTGCCTCCACACGACAACGGTGCCGTGCTGCCCGCTCTGATGAGCGCAGGCAGCTGGCGCCGTTTTTGTTTTTGTCGCCAGCAGCGAGGAGGGTCGATGACCGCCACTTCAGTGCGTAGCGTGTGCCCCTACTGCGGCGTCGGCTGCGGTATCGTCATGACTGTCGAGAGCGGCCGCGTGGTCAAGGTCAGCGGCGACAAGCTGCATCCGGCCAACGCCGGACGCCTGTGCACCAAGGGCAGCACCTGCGCCCAGCCGCTCAGCGATCCGGGGCGCATGCAGCACGCCTACCTGCGCGAGAACCGTGATCACGAGCCGGTACGGTCGAACATGGACGCCGCCATCGCCGCAGCCGGCAGCCGCTTGCGGCAGGTCTTCGATGAGCATGGCCCCGATGCCCTGGCCTTCTACGTCTCCGGGCAGATGTCGCTGGAAGCTCAGTACCTGGTCAACAAGCTTGCCAAGGGCTACGTGCGCACGCGGCATATCGAATCCAACTCGCGGCTGTGCATGGCCAGCGCCGGCAGTGGCTACAAACTGTCGTTGGGCGCCGATGGCCCGCCCGGCTCGTACGATGATTTCGATCAGGCCGAGGTGTTTCTGGTGATCGGCGCGAACATGGCCGACTGTCATCCAATCCTGTTCCTGCGCCTGCTCGAACGCCTCAAGGCCGGCGCCAGACTGATCGTCGTCGACCCACGGCGCAACGCCACCGCCGACAAGGCCGATCTGTTCCTGCAGATCGAGCCGGGCACCGACCTGGCGCTGCTCAACGGCCTGCTGCACCTGCTGCACGCCAACGGCGCCACCGACCCGGCGTTCATCGCCGCGCACACCGAAGGCTGGGAGGACATGCCGGCTTTTCTGGCCGATTACACGCCAGCCCGAGTTGCCCAGATCACCGGCCTCGACGAACAGGCGATCCGTCAGGCCGCGCAGTGGATCGGTGGCGCGGCCAACTGGATGAGTTGCTGGACCATGGGACTGAACCAGAGCATATATGGCACGTGGAACACCAACGCGCTGTGCAACCTGCACCTGGCCACCGGCGCCCTCTGCCGTCCGGGCAGCGGACCGTTCTCCCTGACCGGCCAGCCCAACGCGATGGGCGGGCGCGAAATGGGCTACATGGGCCCAGGCCTGCCCGGCCAGCGTTCGTTGCTGGTGGCGGCCGATCGGGCTCACGTCGAAACACTCTGGGGCATTGCCCCCGGCAGCTTGCGTGAAGAAGGCAACGCCGGCACCGTCGACCTGTTTCGGCAGATGGGCGAGGGCGCGATCAAGGCGTGCTGGATCATCTGCACCAACCCGGTGGCCAGTGTCGCCAATCGCCAGCAGGTCATCGATGGTCTGCAGGCCGCAGAGCTGGTGATCACCCAGGATGCCTTTCTCGACACCGAGACCAACCGCTATGCCGACGTGCTGCTGCCCGCCGCGCTGTGGGCCGAGGCCGAAGGGGTGATGATCAACTCCGAGCGCAACATCACCCTGATGCGCAAGGCCGTCGACGCACCGGGGCAAGCCCTGCCGGACTGGCAAATCATCGCCAGGGTGGCCTGCGCCATGGGCTTCGGCGAGGGCTTCGACTACACCAGCGCCAAGCAGGTCTATGAAGAGCTGCAACGCTTCGACAACCCGCAGAGCGGTTACGACATCCGCGGCGCCAGCTACGCGCAACTGCGCCAGCAGCCACGCCAATGGCCCGCGCTGCCAGGACAGGAGGGTGTGCGCAGCCCGATTCGCTACCTGACCGAGGCAGGCGTGCGCTTTCCCACCGCCAACGGTCGTGCTCGGTTCTTCGCCCGTCCGCACCTGCCAGGGGCCGATCAGCCCGACGCCGAGTTCGCCATGGTGCTCAACACCGGTCGCTTGCAGCATCAGTGGCACACGCTGACCAAGACCGGCAAGGTCGCCACCTTGAACCGGCTCGACCCTGGGCCGTTCATCGAGCTTCATCCCGACGACGCCGAGCGTCTGGGCATCGGCGAGGCCGATCAGGTGCAGGTCCGCTCGCGGCGCGGCCAAGCGGTATTGCCGGCCCGTCTCAGCGACCGGGTACGGCCGGGCAATTGCTTCGCGCCGTTTCACTGGAACGACGTGTACGGCAGCAATCTGGCGATCAATGCCGTGACCAGCGACGCCACCGATCCGCTGTCGCACCAGCCGGCGTTCAAGTTCGCCGCCGTGGCGCTGCAACGCGTCGGCTCGCCGAAAATCGCCCTGCAGAACCTCGATGCCGACGTGCCTGAGGCTGTCGCGGCAAGCGACGGGCAGGCGGCCATCCAGGTGCTCTGGGCTTCGCAGACGGGCACCGCGCAGGCCATCGCCGAACGCTGCGCGCAGACCCTGCGCGAGCGTGGTGCATCGGTCGCTCTGCGTGGCCTGCACGAGATCACCCCGGCCGAGCTGCTCGCCGCCCGTGACCTGTTGCTGATCACCAGCACTTTCGGCGATGGCGATGCACCGGACAATGCCGCGCGCCTGTGGGCCCAGTTGCAGGCCACGCAGACCGAGCCCTGTGCAGACCTGCGCTATGCCGTGCTGGCGCTGGGCGATTCCAGTTACGCGCAGTTCTGCGGCTTCGCCCGCAAGCTGGACGAGCGGCTGACCCAATTGGGCGGCGAGCGTCTGCTCGAACGCGTCGAGTGCGAGCCTGACGATCAGGCGCCCGCGGAGCGCTGGATACAGGCCGCCAGTCTGCTGCTTGCCGGACCAGCGTCCAGTTCAGTGGCTGAATCGGTGGCCGGTTCGGTTGCGGCAGAAGCTGCGTTGTATACCCGTCAACGGCCCTGGCTGTCGCGGGTCCTGCACAACCAGGTGCTCAACGCCGCTGGCACCGAGAAGGAAGTGCGCCATGTGGTGTTCGACTTGAAGGACAGCGGCCTGGTCTATGAAGCCGGTGATGCCCTTGGCGTATGGCCGAGCAACTGCATGAGCCTGGTCGAGGAACTGCTGGCCTGCCTGGGCCTGGACAGCAGCGAGCGGGTCCTGCTCAAGGGGCACGGCGAGCAGCCGCTGACAGTGGCTTTGCACAAGCATCTGGACATCACGCGCATAACGCCGCAGTGGCTGGCATTTCTGGGCGAGCGCTGCGCTGATCCGTTGTTGGCCTCGTTGCTCGAACCGGCCAACGCTGTCCAACTGCAGCAGTGGTTGTGGGGTCGGCAACTGATCGACCTGCTCGAAGCCTTTCCGGTGACGCTGACCACCCAGGAACTGCTCGGCCTGCTCAAGCCCTTGCAGCCGCGGCTGTATTCCATCAGCTCCAGCGCTCGCACCGACCCGCATCAGGTGCACATCACCTTGTCGACCGTGCGTTACCAGTGCAACGAGCGCGTGCGCAGTGGCGTCTGCTCGGGCTTTCTGGCCGATCGCTCGGCGGCGGCGCTGGTGCCGATCTTCGTTCAAAAGACCCGTCAGTTCCGCGTGCCCAGCCAGGCCGATACGCCAATGATCATGGTCGGTCCGGGCACCGGCATCGCGCCGTTTCGCGCCTTCCTTCACGAGCGCCAGGCGCTGGGTCATCACGGGCGCAACTGGCTGTTGTTCGGCGAGCAACGCGAACACAGCGACTTCTACTACCGCGACGAACTGCACGCCTGGCTGCGCAGCGGGCATCTCCACCGGCTGGATACGGCATTCTCCCGCGACCAGGCGGAAAAGATCTACGTCCAGGACCGCCTGCGCCAGCAGGGCGCCCAGGTCTGGCAATGGTTGCAGCTGGGCGGGCATTTCTATGTCTGCGGCGATGCCAGCCGCATGGCCAAGGATGTCGACGCAGTGCTGCGCGACGTAGTGGCCGAACACGGCGCCATGAGTACGCAGCAGGCCGAGGCCTATCTGGCGCAGTTGAGCCGTGACCGGCGTTATGTGCGGGATGTGTACTGAAAGGGTGCAGTGTGCACTGGGGTGGGGCTTTGTATCAGGGAGGGCCTCTTCGCGGGCAGAGCCCGCTCCCACACTGAAATTCTTGTGGGAGCGGGCTCTGCC
>NZ_JASCPM010000074.1:0-10538 GCF_029960215.1 Pseudomonas sp. PS01301
CTGCTACAGGGATTGCATATCCAGAAGATACGGCGATCCCCTGTAGCAGCGGCGCGAGCCGCGTCCGGTTGCGATGCGGTGCACCTGCCGCACCGCGGTCCAGGAACCGCGTTGCGGCACCCGGCCGTTACACCGTGTGCAGGTACCAGTTGTATTCCAAATCCGAGATGGAGTGTTCGAACTCTTCCAGCTCGCTTTCCTTGCAGGCCACGAAGATATCGATGTATTTCGGATCGATGTACTTGGCCAGCACCTCGCTGTCGTCCAGCAGGCGCAGGGCATCGCGCAGGTTGGTCGGCAGGCTCTGCTCGTTCTGCTCGTAGGAGTTGCCCGTCACCGGCTCATTAGGCTCGACCTGGTTGGTCAGGCCATGGTGCACGCCAGCCAGAACCGCAGCCATCAGCAGGTAGGGATTGGCATCGGCACCGGCGACGCGGTGTTCCAGGCGCACGGCATCCGGCGTCCCGGTGGGCACGCGTAGCGCCACGGTCCGATTGTCCAGGCCCCAGCACGGGGAGTTGGGCACATAGAACTGAGCACCGAAGCGGCGGTACGAATTGACGTTCGGGCACAGGAACGCCATCGACGCGGGCAGGGTCTCGAGCACACCGCCGATCGCGTGACGCAATGCGGCGTTCTGCTCGGGATCCTCACTGGTGAAAATGTTCTTGCCGTCCTTGTCCAGGATCGAGATGTGCACGTGCAAACCGTTGCCCGCCTGGCCCGGGTAAGGCTTGGCCATGAACGTGGTGTCCATCTCATGGTCGTAGGCGATGTTCTTGATCAGGCGCTTGAGCAGCACTGCGTAATCGCAGGCCTTCATGGCATCGGCGACGTGGTGCAGATTGACCTCGAACTGCGCCGGCGCACTTTCCTTGACGATGGCGTCGGCCGGAATGCCTTGTTCCTTCGCCCCTTCCAGAATGTCCTGCAGACAGTCCACGTACTCGTCCAGATCGTCGATCAGATACACCTGGGTCGAATGCGGACGCTTGCCGGAAATGGGTGAGCGCGGTGGTTGCGGGCGACCGTTCACGTTCTCCTGGTCGATCAGGTAGAACTCCAGCTCGAACGCGGCGCAGATGGTCAGGCCCATGGCGTCGAATTTCTCGACGACCTGGCGCAGCACTTCACGCGGATCGGCGAAGAAGGGTTCGCCTTCGAGTTCGTGCATGGTCATCAGCAACTGCGCAGTAGGGCGCTTCTGCCAAGGCTCGTTGCACAGGGTGTCGGGGATGGGATAGCAGATCCGATCGGCATCGCCGATGTCCAGGCCAAGGCCGGTGCTTTCCACGGTGGAGCCGTTGATGTCCAGAGCAAACAGCGAGGCGGGCAGGTTGATGCCTTTCTCGTAAACCTTGTGGAGGCTGGTGCGTTCGATGCGCTTGCCGCGCACCACACCATTCATATCTGCAATCAGAAGGTCGACGTACAGAACCTCAGGATGTTCCTTAAGGAATGCGTTCGCTTCGTTGAGCTGAACGGCACGCGGGGGTACCGACATGATGCAACACCTTTGTTGTTAAAAATATCAATCATTGGGTTGAGCAGGTTTCAGTCAATCCGAAAGCCAACATGAAGTCAAGCGAGCCGGGTTTTGCCCTGAAAGGGCGCTGTTGAGCCTCTTTTGCTGCATATCAGGGCGCGCGTGACAGGCAATTAAGGCACTTTGCAACTGCATGAAAAGTGCACGGTGAAGTTTGCAGGTCGAGAGTTGTCCGAGAGTTGTGGAAAAAAATGAACAAGGCTAAGCTCGTTTTCAACCCGTCATTTCAATAAGACCGAGGGTGAATCATGGCACGCCTGCCATTATCTGATTTCAGTCGCTGCAGCCGCCGGTTGCCAGCGGCCAGAATAATTGACAGCCCACGGCGTTGCGTCTCTGTTTTTTTGTCCGTCATGTATTGCCTTTGCCCCGAAACCGCTACCCTGAGCCTCACGTTCCGGCCGGGTATCGAAAGGCCGGGCGGGCATCGTGGTGCCCTCGCTTGACCGCTTTTCCAACGACGCCCATGCGTCAACAAGTGCCTGGCTCGCCGCGAGCCGGGTTAATGGCCTCCTGAGGTATTTATGAGTCCCAACCTCGACCAGCTCACCGATTGGTTGAAAGAACACAAGATCACCGAAGTCGAATGCCTGATCGGCGACCTCACCGGGATCACCCGCGGCAAGATCTCCCCGACCAACAAGTTCATCGCCGAAAAGGGCATGCGCTTGCCGGAAAGTGTTTTATTGCAAACTGTGACCGGCGATTATGTAGAAGACGACATCTACTACGAGTTGCTCGACCCCGCCGACATCGACATGATCTGCCGCCCCGACGAGAACGCGGTGTTTCTCGTTCCCTGGGCCATCGAGCCCACCGCGCAGGTCATCCACGACACCTACGACAAGCAGGGCAACCCCATCGAGCTGTCGCCGCGCAACGTGCTCAAGAAGGTCTTGAAGCTGTACGCGGACAAGGGCTGGCAGCCGATCGTGGCGCCGGAGATGGAGTTCTACCTGACCAAGCGCTGCGAAGACCCGGACTTTCCGCTGCAGCCGCCGATCGGCCGCTCCGGGCGTCCCGAAACCGGTCGACAGTCGTTTTCCATCGAGGCGGCGAACGAGTTCGATCCGTTGTTCGAAGACGTCTACGACTGGTGCGAGGCGCAGAACCTGGACCTCGACACGCTGATCCACGAAGACGGCACGGCGCAGATGGAAATCAATTTCCGGCACGGCAATGCCCTGCACCTGGCCGACCAGATCCTGGTGTTCAAACGCACCATGCGCGAAGCCGCGCTCAAGCACAACGTGGCCGCGACCTTCATGGCCAAGCCCATGACCGGCGAGCCGGGCAGCGCCATGCACCTGCACCAGAGCATCGTCGATTCGGCCACCGGCAAGAACATCTTCGCCAACGAAGACGGCTCCATGAGCCAGCTGTTCCTGCACCACGTCGGCGGCCTGCAGAAATTCATTCCCGAACTGCTGCCGCTGTTCGCGCCCAACGTCAATTCCTTCCGCCGCTTCCTGCCCGACACCTCGGCGCCGGTCAACGTCGAGTGGGGCGAGGAAAACCGCACCGTGGGCCTGCGCGTGCCTGATGCGACGCCGCAGAATCGGCGAGTCGAGAACCGCCTGCCGGGCGCCGATGCCAACCCGTACTTGGCCATTGCCGCCAGCCTGCTGTGCGGCTACATCGGCATGGTCGAGGGCTTGAACCCGAGCGCCCCGGTCCAGGGCCGTGGCTATGAACGTCGCAACCTGCGTCTGCCGTTGACTATCGAGGATGCGCTGGAGCGCATGGAAAACTGCAAGACGGTGGAGAAATACCTGGGCAAGAAATTCGTCGTCGGCTATGTCGCGGTCAAGCGCGCCGAACACGAGAACTTCAAGCGCGTGATCAGCTCGTGGGAACGTGAGTTCCTGCTGTTCGCGGTGTGAGAAAAAGGAGCTACAGATGAGCAACAACAACCCCCAGACCCAGCACTGGCAGGACTTGAGCAGCGCCCATCACCTGGCGCCTTTCAGCGATTACACGCAGCTCAAGAACAAGGGTCCGCGGATCATCACCAAGGCCGACGGCGTGTACCTGTGGGACAGCGAAGGGCACAAGATCCTCGACGGCATGGCGGGCCTGTGGTGCGTGGCCATAGGCTACGGTCGCGAAGAGCTGGTGCAGGCCGCCAGCGCGCAGATGCGCGAGCTGCCTTATTACAATCTGTTTTTCCAGACCGCCCACCCGCCTGCGCTGGAGCTGGCCAAGGCCATCGCCGACCTGGCGCCGGCGGGCATGAACCATGTGTTCTTCACCGGTTCGGGCTCCGAAGGCAACGACACCGTGCTGCGCCTGGTGCGCCATTACTGGGCGCTCAAGGGCAAGCCCGAGAAGAAGGTCATCATCAGCCGCGTGAATGGCTACCACGGCTCCACCGTGGCCGGTGCCAGCCTGGGCGGCATGTCGGGCATGCATGAGCAGGGTGACCTGCCGATTCCCGGCATCGTGCACATTGCCCAGCCGTACTGGTTCGGCGAAGGCGGTGACATGACCCCCGACGAGTTCGGTGTGTGGGCCGCCGAGGAGCTGGAAAAGAAGATCCTGGAAGTGGGCGAAGACAACGTCGCGGCGTTCATCGCCGAGCCTATCCAGGGCGCCGGCGGGGTGATCATTCCGCCCGAAAGCTACTGGCCGAAGGTCAAGGAAGTGCTGGCGCGCTACGACATCCTGTTCGTCGCCGATGAAGTGATCTGTGGCTTCGGCCGTACCGGCCACTGGTTCGGCAGCGACTACTACGACCTGGCGCCCGACCTGATGACCATCGCCAAGGGCCTCACCAGCGGCTACATCCCCATGGGTGGAGTGATCGTGCGCGACGAAGTCGTGCAGGTGATCAACCAGGGTGGCGACTTCAACCATGGCTTCACCTATTCCGGGCATCCGGTAGCGGCGGCAGTAGGGCTGGAAAACCTGCGTATCCTGCGCGACGAGCACATCGTCGATAACGTTCGCACCGAGGCGGCACCGTATTTGCAAAAGCGTCTGCGGGAGCTGCAAGACCACCCGCTGGTGGGTGAGGTGCGCGGCCTGGGCATGCTTGGGGCGATCGAACTGGTCAAGGACAAGGCTACCCGTAGCCGCCACGAAGGCCGTGGCGCCGGCATGATCTGTCGGCAGTTCTGTTTCGACAACGGGCTGATCATGCGCGCCGTCGGTGACACCATGATCATCGCTCCGCCGCTGGTCATCAGCCATGCCGAGATCGACGAGCTGGTGAGCAAGGCACGCCTTTGCCTTGACCTGACACTCGAAGCGCTAGGTGGCTAAATGCTAGGCTTGCCGAGGCTGACGAATTGATGCCTGCCCCTGTAGGAACAGGCTATGCCCGCGAATGTTCGTACCCCTTGTGGGAGCGGGCTCTGCCCGCGAATGGCCGCGACACCGATTCACGCCGTTCGCAGACAGCGCCAGCACCCACAGGGCATCGGCAGCTTCCCCAGCAATCTCGACATCGGATTTCGATAAAATTGGAGCACAACGCATGAAGATATTTGGCAAGACCCTCCTCGCCGCGGCCCTGATGGGGGCGATGGCCAGTGCTGCGCAGGCGGACGACAAGGTTCTGCACGTGTACAACTGGTCGGACTACATTGCGCCGAACACGATCAAGCAGTTCGAGGAGGAGTCGGGGATCAAGGTCGTCTACGACGTATTCGACAGCAACGAAACCCTGGAAGCCAAGTTGCTAGCCGGCAAGTCCGGCTACGATATCGTCGTGCCTTCCAACAACTTCCTGGCCAAGCAGATCAAGGCCGGCGTTTACCAGGAACTGGACCGCTCCAAGCTGCCGAACTGGAAGAACCTCAATCAATCGCTGCTCAAGGCAGTGTCGGTGAGCGATCCGGACAACAAGCATGCCTTCCCGTACATGTGGGGCTCGATCGGCATCGGCTTCAATCCCGACAAGGTCAAGGCTGCCCTGGGTGCCGACGCGCCGACCAACAGCTGGGACCTGCTGTTCAAGCCGGAAAACGCGGCCAAGCTGAAGTCGTGCGGCATCAGCTTCCTCGATTCGCCGACCGAGATGCTGCCAATCGCCCTGCATTACCTGGGCTATCCGACCGACTCTCAGGACAAGAAGCAGCTTGCCGAAGCCGAAGCGCTGTTCCTCAAGGTGCGTCCTTCGATCGGCTACTTCCACTCCTCCAAGTACATCTCCGACCTGGCCAACGGCAACATCTGTGTAGCCGTGGGTTACTCGGGTGACATCTACCAGGCCAAGTCGCGCGCCGAAGAGGCCGGTGGCAAGGTCAAGGTCAGCTACAACATTCCCAAGGAAGGTGCTGGCAGCTTCTTCGACATGGTGGCCATTCCCAAGGATGCCGAGAACGTCGAAGGCGCCTACAAGTTCATGACCTTCCTGATGAAGCCGGAAGTCATGGCCGAGATCACCAACAGCGTGCAATTCCCCAACGGTAACGAGGCTGCAACGGCTTTGGTGGATAAAGCCATCAGCGAAGATCCTGGTATCTACCCGCCAGCCGACGTGCAGGCCAAGCTGTATGCCATCGCCGATCTGCCTGCGGCAACGCAGCGCATCATGACGCGCAGCTGGACGAAGATTAAGTCGGGCAAATAAGCCGGGCGGGTATTGCGCTGCGTCATTCGCGGCCGATGACCGCTCCTACGGGGGATATGAACAGTCTGTAGGAGCGGTCCGTGGCCGCGAAGGGCGCAATTCGATCTCGGCCCAGGTGAATCAGCAATTGCGGCGTGCGCGCATGGGCTGTAAGTTGCGCGCCGGTTTGTCTTATAGAACAAACGCTTGAGAGGACCTCCACTTGTCACACTCTTTGTTTCGCAAGGCCATGCTGATCGGTGCGGGTCTGACCCTGGCGCTCAATGCCCAAGCGGCAGGCACCGTGCACATCTACAACTGGTCCGATTACATCGGCGAAAGCACCCTGGCGGATTTCGAAGCCGCGACCGGTATCAAGCCGATCTACGACGTGTTCGACTCCAACGAAACCCTGGAAGGCAAGTTGCTGGCGGGCCATACCGGCTACGACGTGGTGGTGCCGTCCAACCATTTCCTGGGCAAACAGATCAAGGCCGGGGCTTTCCAGAAACTGGACAAGACCCAGCTGACGAATTACTCCAACCTGGATCCGGTGCTGCTCAAGCGCCTGGAAAAGAACGATCCGGGCAACCAGTACGCCGTGCCCTACCTGTGGGGTACCAACGGCATCGGTTACAACGTGGACAAGATCAAGGACGTGCTGGGTGTCGACAAGATCGATTCCTGGGCCATGGTGTTCGAGCCTGAAAACATCAAGAAGCTGTCCAAGTGCGGCGTCGCTTTCCTCGACTCGCCCGACGAGATGTTTCCAGCCGTGCTCAACTACATGGGCCTGGACCCCAACACCACCGACGAGAAGCTGTACAAGAAAGCCGAGGAGAAGCTGCTCAAGGTCCGTCCCTACGTGACCTACTTCCATTCCTCCAAGTACATCAGCGACCTGGCCAACGGCAACATCTGCGTGGCCGTGGGCTATTCCGGCGACGTGTTCCAGGCCAAGTCGCGTGCCGAGGAAGCGGGCAAGGGCATCAAACTGGCCTATTCGATTCCCAAGGAAGGCGGCAACCTGTGGTTCGACATGCTGGCCATCCCCGCCGATGCGCCGGATGCCAAGCAGGGCCTGGCGTTCATCGACTACCTGTTGAAACCAGAGGTGATTGCCAAGGTCAGCGACTATGTCGGCTATGCCAACCCCAACCTCAAGTCCGGCGAGTTCATGGATCAGGACGTGCGCAGCGACGAGTCGGTCTATCCGCCACAGGCCATTCAGGACAAGCTTTACGTCAACGTCGAGCTGCCGCCCAAGGTGCAGCGCTTGATGACCCGCAGCTGGACCAAGGTCAAGTCGGGCAAATAAATACCCAGGGCGGCCCGATCCAGAGCCGCCCTCACTCAAGTTTGGGAGTTTCGTGAATGGCTGTTGCCTCCAGCGCCTACAAAAAAGCCCTAGAAGGCAGCCAGCAACCGAAGAAGGTGCTGGTCCGGATCGAAAAGGTCACGAAGAAATTCGACGAAACGGTGGCCGTGGACGACGTGTCCCTGGAAATCAATCAGGGTGAGATCTTTGCCTTGCTGGGTGGTTCCGGCTCCGGCAAGTCCACCTTGCTGCGCATGCTGGCAGGCTTCGAACGGCCGACCGAGGGGCGTATCTTTCTCGATGGCGTGGACATCACCGACATGCCGCCCTACGAGCGGCCGATCAACATGATGTTCCAGTCCTATGCGTTGTTCCCGCACATGACGGTGGCGCAGAACATCGCCTTCGGCCTCAAGCAGGACAAGCTGCCGGCCGCCGAGATCGACGCACGCGTGGCTGAAATGCTCAAGCTGGTGCAGATGACCCAGTACGGCAAGCGCAAGCCTCACCAGTTGTCCGGCGGTCAGCGTCAGCGCGTCGCGCTGGCCCGCTCGCTGGCGAAGAAGCCCAAGCTGTTGCTGCTCGACGAGCCGATGGGTGCGCTGGACAAGAAGCTGCGCTCGCAGATGCAGCTGGAGCTGGTGGAGATCATCGAGCGGGTCGGTGTGACCTGTGTGATGGTGACCCACGACCAGGAAGAGGCCATGACCATGGCCCAGCGCATCGCCATCATGCACCTGGGCTGGATCGCCCAGATCGGCAGCCCGATCGACATCTACGAAACCCCCACCAGCCGCCTGGTGTGCGAGTTCATCGGCAACGTCAACCTGTTCGAAGGCCAGGTGGTCGAGGACATGGAAGGCTACGCGTTGATCAGCAGCCCGGAGCTGGAACGCAGCATCTATGTCGGCCATGGTGTGAGTACCGCTGCCGAAGACAAGAACGTGACCTACGCGATTCGTCCGGAAAAGATGCTGGTGACCACCGAGCAACCGGCCACCGAGCACAACTGGTCGCGCGGCAAGGTCCATGACATCGCCTACCTGGGCGGTCATTCGGTGTTCCACGTGCAGTTGCCGTGCGGCAAGCTGGTGCAGTCGTTCGTGGCCAACGCCGAGCGCCGCGGCGCCCGCCCGACCTGGGACGACGAAGTGTTCGTCTGGTGGGAAGACGACAGCGGCGTGGTACTGCGCTCATGAAACTGCGCAAGATCAAACGCAAGCTCAAGCGGATCATCCCCGACGGTCGCCAGATGGTCATTGGCGTACCGTTCCTGTGGCTGTTCCTGTTCTTCATGCTGCCGTTCTTCATCGTGCTCAAGATCAGCTTCGCCGAAGCCGACGTGGCGATCCCGCCGTACACCGAAATCTGGAGCTACGCCGAACAGAAATTCCAGCTGGTCTTGAATTTCGCCAACTATGCGCTGCTCACCGAGGACGACCTGTACATCTCGGCCTACCTGGGCTCGCTGAAGATGGCCTTCTTCAGCACGCTGATCTGCCTGTTGGTCGGCTACCCCATGGCCTATGCCATCAGCAAGGCGCGCAAGGACCTGCAAACCGTGCTGTTGCTGCTGATCATGATGCCGACCTGGACCGCTATCCTGATTCGCGTGTATGCCTGGATGGGCATCCTGAGCAACAACGGTCTGCTCAACGCCTTTCTGTTGTGGCTGGGGGTGATCGATCAGCCCTTGCAAATCCTCAATACCAACCTGGCGGTGTACATCGGTGTGGTCTATGCGTACCTGCCGTTCATGATCCTGCCGTTGTTCGCCAATCTGGTGAAGCATGACAACAGCCTGCTGGAAGCGGCCTCCGACCTGGGTTCGAGCACGTTCAACAGCTTCTGGAAGATCACCGTGCCGCTGTCCAAGAACGGCATCATTGCCGGTTGCATGCTGGTGTTCATTCCAGTGGTCGGCGAGTTCGTGATTCCCGAACTACTCGGTGGTCCGGAAACCCTGATGATCGGCCGCGTGTTGTGGCAGGAGTTCTTCAACAACCGCGACTGGCCCGTCGCCTCGGCGCTGGCGGTGCTGATGCTGGCGATTCTGATCGTGCCCATCGTGCTGTTCAATCGCAGCCAGGCCAAAGAGCTGGAGGGCAAGGCATGAAGCGTTTCGGGTTCTCCAAACTGATCCTGATACTGGGGCTGATCTTCATCTATGCCCCGATGTTGATCCTGGTCATCTACTCCTTCAACGCCTCGCGTCTGGTGACGGTGTGGGGCGGCTGGTCGGTGCAGTGGTACGTTGGCCTGCTGGACAACGCCCAGCTGATGGGCGCCGTCATGCGCTCGCTGGAAATCGCCTGCTACACGGCGGTGACGGCTGTGGCGCTGGGCACCATGGCGGCGTTCGTGCTGACCCGTATCAGTCGCTTCAGGGGCCGCACGATGTTCGGCGGCCTGGTGACAGCGCCGCTGGTGATGCCCGAGGTGATCACTGGCCTGTCGTTGCTGCTGCTGTTCGTGGCCATGGCACAGGTGATCGGCTGGCCGCAGGAGCGCGGTATCGCTACGATCTGGATCGCCCATACCACCTTCTGCGCTTCGTACGTGGCGGTGGTGGTGTCCTCGCGGCTGCGTGAACTGGACCTGTCGATCGAAGAGGCCGCCATGGACCTGGGCGCACGGCCGTGGAAGGTGTTCTTTCTGATCACCATCCCGATGATCGCGCCATCGCTGGCGGCCGGTGGGATGATGTCGTTCGCACTGTCGCTGGATGACCTGGTACTGGCCAGCTTCGTATCCGGACCGGGCTCCACGACGCTGCCGATGGAAGTGTTCTCGGCGGTGCGCCTGGGCGTGAAGCCCGAGATCAACGCGGTGGCCAGCCTGATTCTGCTGGCGGTGTCGTTGGTGACATTCCTGGTCTGGTACTTCGGTCGTCAGGCTGAAGAGCGGCGCCGCAAGGCGATCCAGCAAGCCATCGAGGAAAGTGCAGCGAACTCCTGGCAGCAGCCAAAGGCACAGCGGCCGGTGGCGTCGGTTTGATGTCGGCAGGGCGCTGGATCTTCAGCGCCCTTGAGGGCCTCTTCGCGGGCAGAGACCCGCTCCCACAATAGAGCACTACTCCACAGACACAGCGCGGGTTTATTGTGGGAGCGGGCTCTGCC